>NZ_JANSIR010000043.1:914-8292 GCF_047462155.1 Synechococcus sp. OH2 | reverse complement strand
AAGGTTCTGCTTGCTTTTCTGTTCGCGTCAGCGGGACGGAGTCCTTGCAGGTTGGCTGAGATGTTAGTCTCTCCCGGACGCTTGCCACTGGCTGAGTTTTTCACCGTTTTAGGGGCTCGCCTGGGAACAGTACCACCTTGGTAGCAACCATACCATTGATGAGCAACTAAAGTTGCTGACGGGATTTTCCGTCCCGCCCTCAAGTCCAGGGCTACCCAGCTATCCCTCTGTGTTTTTTAATGGTACTGAGCGTCCTTCTCTTTCTGGATGGAGAAGGGATCCCTTTGTCTTCTGGTCTGGGAACCACGAGCCATGTCTGCCCCTGTCATTACCCTTAACCATGTCAGCAAGGTCTATTCCAATGGCACGGTGGCTTTGCAAGACATGAACATGGCCATCCAGGAAGGGCAGTTCGTCAGCTTGGTGGGGCCCTCTGGCTGCGGGAAAAGCACGGTGCTGCGGCTGATTGCTGGGTTGGGCCACCTAACCACGGGATCTATCGAATGGGGGCAAAACACCTCCCAGGGGCAACCCAAATTGGCCTTTGTGTTTCAGGAGCCGGCCCTCATGCCCTGGGCAACGGTGATGGACAACGTGCGCCTACCTCTGAAGTTGGCTGGTGAGCCCCAGCCCAAAGCCGAACGAGAGGTTCTGGAAGCCCTCCACCTGGTGGGCCTGCGGGGGTTTGAGCGCAGTTTTCCCCGCGAGCTGTCCGGCGGTATGCGCATGCGGGTTTCCATTGCCCGCGCCTTGGTAACCAAACCCCAGGTGCTGCTCATGGACGAGCCCTTCGGCGCCTTGGACGAGATTACCCGCAGCAAGCTGAACAGCGAACTGCTGGAGTTGTGGCAGGAGAAGCGCTGGACGGTGATTTTTGTTACCCACAACATTTACGAGGCTGTCTATCTGTCCAACCGCGTGGTGGTGATGGCAGCCCGCCCTGGGCGGGTGGTGGCGGATATCCCCATTGAGGCACCCTACCCCCGCTCGGAAGAGTTTCGCACCTCGCCCCTTTACAACGACTATTGCCGGGAGGTCGCGACCCGTTTGCGGGAGGCCATGCGCGACACGGATCAGGATCCCTACCTGTGCCCCCTCTCTGCCGGACGGCTGCGCTGACGGGATCCCCCTTTGGCGGCATTCCTGGTCTTAGAGCCCTTGATTCCCCCTCCACCATGCTAAGTCCTTTCAGTTTCCTTCTCGATTGGCTGTCTCACCGGCTGGGATCCCTGCTTGGCACACCGGAGCGCTCCTCTGGGCCCTGGCTGGATAGCGATCTGCCGCGACTGAACAGCGCGGTGGAAGAAAAACTCAGGCCCCACCCCACTGATGCGGCTAAGGTGTCTGGCTCTGCGCCGCCGACCTCCGGGCAAGGATTGGATCTGCGCAAGTGGTTCAACCTGGATGTGATTGCCCCTGGGATCGTCGGGATCCTTTTTCTGGTGGGCTGGGAAGTGGCTGTGCGGCTAACGGGGGTGCCCCCCTATCTATTGCCGGGGCCGATTTTGGTGGTGCAAACCCTGGTGCGAGACTGGGGATCCCTTTTTCCTTCCCTTTTGATCACCCTGCAAATTACGGTGGTGGCGTTCCTTTTGGCCACGGTCTCAGGGCTTTTGTTGGCGATTTTGTTTGCCCAGAGCAAATGGATTGAGCGCAGCCTCTTTCCCTATGCGGTGATTTTGCAAACAACGCCCATTGTTTCCATCGCGCCGCTGATCATCATCTGGCTGCGCAACAATACGTTTGCTGCAATGGTGGTTTGCGCTTGGATTGTCGCCTTTTTCCCAATTATCTCCAACACCACCCTGGGATTAAACAGTGTCGATCACAACCTGCTCAACCTGTTTCAACTGTACAAGGCCAATCGCTGGCAAACCTTGATCTACTTGCGTCTGCCCAGTGCTCTGCCCTATTTTCTGGGGGGCCTGCGCATTAGCGGTGGCCTTTCTTTGATCGGGGCCGTGGTGGCGGAGTTTGTCGCCGGCACCGGTGGGCAACGGGCCGGGATCGCCTACCAAATCTTGATCTCTAGCTTTAATTTGCAGGTGCCTCGCATGTTTGCCGCCTTGGTGCTGGTTACCGGCCTAGGGATCCTGATCTTTGTGGCTTTGAGCGCTTTGTCAGACAAGATATTGGGCAGATGGCACGAGAGCGCTGTGCGCCGCGAGAACTGATTTTTGCCATAGAGCCGGCAGAAGCGGTTTCGCAAAAGGCAAAAACTGGGAATTCCCGGCAACAAAAAGGCTCAGGTTGCAGACCTGAGCCCATCTTGACCTGTTATTGGCAGATGCCAGGAACCAGACTCGAACTGGTGACACGAGGATTTTCAGTCCTCTGCTCTACCAACTGAGCTATCCCGGCTCTGGAACCATTATTTTAGGATGCCGAGAGGGCTTTTGGCAACGGGTGGCGACCCTCACTTTAGCCAATTAGCTTTTCCAGGGCATCCATCTGGGGGATACAGAGGATGTCCCGCTGCCGATCCCGGCGGATCAGCTCCTCCTGCTCCAGCTTGGCAAGGACGCGGGTAACCGTTTCCCGGGCAAGGCCACTCAAGCTGCTCAGCTCCCGATGGGGCAAATTGGGGATTTCTACCCCCTTGCGACCGACCCACCCCCGCGACTCCGCCAAGAAGAGCAGGATATCGGCGACGCGAGCGACGCTGCTGGCCTCCCGCAATTGCAGGCGACGGTTGATCTGCCGTAAACGTCGCGACATGAGCTGGGCAAGGCGGATGGCAACCTGCGCATCGGCAGCCAAAAGAGCCAGAAAGTTCTGGGCCGACAGACAGCAGACCTTGGTGGCTGTCAGGGCAATCACATCGCTGGAGCGGGGCGCCTCGTCCAAGGCGGCCATTTCCCCGAAGATCTCCCCTGGGCCAAGAATGGTGAGGGTAACCTCCCGGCCCTCCAGATCGTGAGTGCGAATCTTGACCCAACCCTCTAGGATGAAATAGACGGCGTTGCCCCAGTCGTTCTGTAACAGGATGGCCTGGTTAACAGGGTGGGAGCGCAGCGACATCTGGCGAGCCAGCGGCTCTAGCACTTCAGGGGAAAAGCCTTCAAACAGAAACATCAGGCGTAAATCTTCAGCCCTTACCTCGCTCACCCTTGGCTCCTCCTGCACCGCCTCGATTCTTGCCCAACTCTCTTCCCAGAGAAAAACTCTTCACCTGACCGCCGCCTGGGATCCGGATCCCTGTTTAACAGGGGCTGCGGCCAGCCTCTAACCTGGAAACGGCAGAATGCACTTTGCTGGTAACCATTCTCCCGAGGTTGGTCAGTTTGAGTCGAGACCTAGCTCCGCTGCAGTTGCGCTTGCCAATCTTGGCTGGTATCCAAAACCTGTAGAAAACGCCGCTCCCCCTCGGAAAAGTCCTGCCACTGCGCCTGCTGCTGGGCAAGGAGATCGGCGGTGGCATCGGCAATGTCGGCGACGTTCAGCAGCTCACCCGGGCCCGATGAAGGGAGTGTTCGCCGTTGTAGGCGCTCTCGGAGGACAGGTTCAGGAGCATGGCAGTAGAGGATGCGCAACGGGATCCCGCACTGTTGGGCCTGTTCAATCGCCATGCCCCGCAGCGCTTGCCGGTCAAACTTGGCGTCCAGAATCACGCTGTAACCTTCCCGGGCCAACTCCACTCCCAACTGCACCAGGCGGCGATAAGTCTTGTCGGTCATCTCGGGCGTATACACCTCTGGCCCCCCCCGCTGCCGCAGAGGGATCCCGGCCAAGTGCTTGCGCACGGCGTCGGAGCGAATGTGGATGGCCCCCCGCTGGCGGGCCAGGTAGCGGGCCACCGTACTTTTGCCTGCTCCCGACAGGCCAGCCATCAAAAGCAACTGCCCCTGTTTGGGAAGGGTGTATTCCCAGGCCAGGCGGTAGTAGCGGGCGGCAGTGTGGAAGGCATTGGCTTTGGAAGCTTCCGAGGCGGCAGGATCGTCCAGCAAAAAAGAGGTGACCTTGGCCCGCACATAGGCCTGGCGATTGAGGTAAATGGGCAAGATCTTTAGTCCTTCCCAGTCACCCGTTTCTTCCAGATAGGTGTTCAAATAGGCATTGCCCAGATCGGGGCGGTGGCGAGCGTCCAAATCCATCACCGCATAGGAGACGTCGTACATCGTATCCACAAAGCGGAAGGCCTCGTTGAACTCAATGCAATCAAACAGCAAGATCTGGCCTTCCCACCAACAGAGGTTGCCAAGATGTAGATCCCCGTGGCCTTCGCGGATGCGGTCTTGGGCCATCCTCTGGTAAAACAGCTCCTGCCGCTCGGCAAAAAAGCGATCCGTGTAGGCTTGCGTCTCCCGATATTGATCAACCGTCTGAGGGCCGCCGATGTAGCGCTGGGTTTGGGCGTAATTCTCGTCGAAGGCCTCCCGCACCCGCTCTGGCCGGCCAAAGCTGCGAATGTAGTCGTTGGTCTCCGCCTGGGCGTGAAAGGCCGCCACCGCCCGCCCTAGCTCCTCCATCAAGGCTGGGGTCAGCTCCCCCCGCTCGAGGAGGTTGCTGAAGAGTTGCTCTTGGGGAAACTGCCGCATTTTGAGGGTGTACTCCACGGGCTCGCCACTGCCGTCAAGCTGAAACCGGCCCTTGGCTTGCACAATGGGCAACACCTGTAGATAAAGCCCCGGCGCGCCGCGCTGGTTCAGGCGCAGCTCTTCTTGACAAAAGTGGCGTCGCCGCTCCAGGGTGGTGAAATTCAAAAAGCCAAAATCCAGAGGCTTCTTCACCTTATAGGCGTAGTCCCCTGTCAAGAAAACGTAGGAAATGTGGGTTTGGACGAGCTGAATCGGCTCCCGCACCGGATGGGGGTAAAACCCCGGCTCCAACATCGCTTGGATTAGCGGCGGCAGGTGGGCATCGGCCATAAAGATGGAGACGGAAAAGTCAGGGATCCCCATTTTCCTCCAAATTGCCCTCAGCTTAGTCTCCCAAGGGCAGGGCGGCCGCTTGCGGTGAAAGACGGATAACGCTAATCCCCTGTTTGACCAAAGTATCTTGAGCGGCAGCAGAAAGGGCGTAGGGCCAGACCAGATACTTCGTGTTGATGTAGTCTCGCCCCCGTTTGGCCAGGCTCACCTGTTCAGAGAGCATGCGCACCTCCGGTCCGCGGGTGATGATGGCTTCGGCGCGGCGGATGCGTTGCATCAGTTGGCTGAACAGCTCTTGGGGCTGCTGCACGAAGACCACAATGGCCAAGTCACAGGGGTTGTAGTAGTTGCCGCTGCCGCAGAGGAGCAGGGCCTCGCTGGCGAGAACAAGGGTCTCCTGGTCTCCCAGAACCACCACCGGGTAGAGAAAGGTGCGCACGTCCTCCGGTTGCCAGTGATTGAAGGAGTAGCTGTCCACCTCTCCCCGCACCCAAGAGGAGATGGCCGGAAAAACCGCTTCGCTCAGCAGCCGATAGGCCGTCTGCGGTCGCCCTAGCCAGCAGAGGGCATTCTCGTAGAAACTCTCGTTCTCCAACAGGTGAGGGGTGAGAGGAGTGGCCATAGACTCGGATCCGGGCAGGGCCTCCTCCAGCATGCCTAGTCGGAGATGGTTAAGGCAATTTTGCCCAAAACGGATCCCTGTTCCAGCAGCCGGTGAGCGGCAGCCGCTTCGGCCAGGGGAAAGGTGTGGCTGAGCCGGATGTGCAGTTGGCCTTGGTCAATGAGGCGGGCGCACTGCCGGAGGATCTCCGCCTGGTTTTGCCGGGCAACGATAAGGTTCTTCAGCATCGGGGTGAGCATCAGCTCAAAGCTCACTCGCAAGTTGCGGTCGCGGGCCACCCGCCAATCGGTCTCTGGGGCTGGCGCCAGCAGGGTCACGAGATCGCCGTACACGCGCACGGCAGGGAAGGTCTGCTCCAGCACTGGGCCGCCAAGGGTATCGAGAGCAAGATCCACTCCCTCCTCCTCCGTCCAATCCAGAACGGCTCGCACAAAGTTGGTCTGGCGATAGAAGATGGGCAAGCTGGCTCCCAGGGAACGGACAAACTCGGCCTTTTCCGGCGTGCTCACAGTGGTAGCCACTTGGCATCCCCGCAGACGGGCCAGTTGGATGGCCACATGGCCGACACCCCCTGCCCCGGCGTGGATAAGCACCTTTTGGCCAGCCTGCAACCGTCCCCGGTCGTAGAGGGCTTCCCAAGCGGTGATCAGCACCAGGGGGGCAGCGGCAGCCTCGGCAAAGCTGAGGGACTTGGGCTTGGGAGCGACAAAGCGCTCATCGACCACGATCAGCTCGGCGTAGTTCCCCGCCTGCCTGCCCAGGCCGCCGTGGCAGAAGTAAACTTCGTCTCCAACTTGAAACTGCCTGACCCCAGATCCTACGGCTTCTACAACGCCGGCACCATCACATCCCAAAATGGCCGGCATCTCTTCGGGGTAGAAGGTGCCTCGCCGCCGCAGCTTGGTGTCGATGGGGTTGACGCCGGCGGCCCTAAGGCGGACACGTAGCTCCCGCTCGCCGCGGATCTCAGGGTCGGGCACCTCCTGAAGCTGCAAAACCTCCGGCCCCCCGGGCACGCTCATGAGGATGGCTTTCATCTTCTCAGGTGTTCAGGCTTGGTTTGGCTCGACCTGCTGCCCCGCACTTGCCACTGCGCTACCGAGGATACACCGGCAAGGGGGTCTCTGAACAATGGTTAGCTTAATCGGCGGGAAGCCCCGCATCGTATTGGTGAATTGTGTTGACTCAAGAGCCAATCCGTGTCGGGATGAAAGCCGTTCGTCCTACAATTGAGCAAAACAAGTTAAATCTCTGGAGAGTTTCCCGCCGTGGGTTGCATGATAGCAGCACGCTGAGACCTCTGTATACACAAGTCTGGGAAGCGTGAAGCCCATACGCTATCGGTTGGCGCAGCGTGGCGTAAGCCATGTTGTGTTGACTCAACGAAGATGAGTGTCGGGAGTTGTTCACTAGCATAAGCCAAGAGAACCGCGCCTGGGAAGGCAGGGATCCCTTACATTGCCCAGAAGGATAGCTTGCTAGCCCCGCGCCCGTAAGCAACTTTAGGTGCTCGTCAATAGTATATTTGAGTATACTTGACGAGAAGGCGTACCGTTCCCAGGCGAGTACCTAATCACGGTGAGAAACCCAACCGGTGGCAAGTGTCTGGGAGATGACAACGTCTCAGCCAACCTGCAAGGACTCCATCCCGTTGACGCGAACAGAAAAGTAATCAGAACTTGCGGCTTTGCTTCAAGATCCTGTCTAGAGGCGTCTTGACGAGTTCGTTGTTGAACGGCGTAAGAATCTCCCGCCTTTGGGCGGCGGGAGTGTCAATAAGCTTCGGAGTTGTGGAGGCAAGCGCTAGCCCATGCCCGTAGGTGGTTCTGGCTCTCTCGGCGGCAAGGTGCGGTCAAAAGTAAACAGAGCTGGCCTTGGATCGGCC
>NZ_JANSIR010000043.1:0-693 GCF_047462155.1 Synechococcus sp. OH2 | reverse complement strand
TTAACCCCGCCTACGTAAACGTGGCTCTGCTGGCCGGCCTGTGCCTACTGGGCCTGGGGATTAGCCGGTGGCGGGGGGCCAAAGTCGCGCCCTCGGAAAGCCATGTCTCCCTGTTGGGGCCGCGCCTGGGGGCGGCGCTCTTGATCCTGACGGCGCTGCTGGGGTTTTGGGTCGAGCCCCGTCCCCTCTCCAGCCAGACGGCCCTCAACCGGGGGGTATCTCCCTATCTGGGTGCCTCTCGCAGCCAGCCGCAGGCTTTTCGTCCCAAGATTGACCCACGCCAGCGCACCCTGCTGGACTGGGTGCGCACCCTGGATGTCTACCCAGATCCCTATACCTATGAGGGCCAGCCGGTGCGGGTGCAGGGGTTCGTCGTTCCTGACGAGCAACCTGACCACTTTGTCATCACTCGCTTTTTGGTGAGTTGCTGCGCTGCCGATGCCTACCCGGTCGGCTTGCCAGTGCGCTGGTTCCGCTCGGAGGAGCTGGCTCCGGACAGTTGGCTGCGTCTGGAAGGACGAATGGCCGTGGAGCAACGGGATGGCCAGCCTCAGTTGGTAATCCTGGCCGAGCAGGTGGAACCAATGCCGGTGCCGGCCAATCCCTACGCCGACGAGTAGGTTAGATGTCGGTTTCGCTGAGTTTAGCGCTCATGTAATCGAAGGGCTCGGCCACAAAGCTGTAATCCTCGTC
>NZ_JANSIR010000042.1:0-3595 GCF_047462155.1 Synechococcus sp. OH2 | reverse complement strand
CAGAGCATCCGGCTTGGGACGCACTCCCAGAAGGCAGAGCACCTGGGCCAGCGATTCCCCATAAGTCTTGATGTTGTCCGTGCCCCAGAGCATCACCGAGATGGTTTCCGGGTACCTGCCGCCGTTGGCGCTCAACTCGCGGGCTAGCAGCCGCTCCACCACGATCTCCGCTGACTTAATGGCCGCTGCGGTGGGGATGGACTGGGGATCTAGAGCATGGATGTTGCGCCCCGTCGGCAACACATTGGGGTTGCGGATGGGATCCCCGCCGGGCCCCGGCAGGATGTACTCCCCTTCCAAGGCCCGCAGCAGCGATCCCAGCTCGTAGTCAGCCGTAATTTGCTTAAGGCACTCTTCCAAAAACTCAAACAGAGGCTTGAGCAGCTCTGCATCCACCTGGGGATAGCCCGCCTCCTTCAGGGCCACCAGCCAGGGCGCCTGCCGTCCCATGTTGAAGAAGTTGAGCTTAGCTACCCTGGAGACCCGCCCCTGGGCGTCGGTTTGCTCCTGCACCAGGGCCGCCACTGCCTTGTGGCAGGCCTTGTTGATGCGATCCAGCAGCTCCGTATCCGCCAGGTGCCCCCGATCCCGGTTGCGGTAGATCTCGTCGATATCCCGGCCTAGGCTCTGGGCAATAATGCGAGGCAGGCCAAGGATCCCTTCTTCTGGGCGGTCAATGCTGGCGATGCTGACCAGCGTGGCGATGGCTTCCTCTGCGGTAGGGGGCGCCCCGATGACATGCAGACCACAGGGCAATAGCCGCGACTCAATCTCCATCAGCTTGGCGTAGAGCTGGCCCACCACTGTGTCCCGTTCTTCCAGAGTCAGCTGGGCAGCATCCCCCTCTGGCAGCTCCACATCCTTGTCCAGGTTGACCAGGCGCGCCTTGTCACAGATGGCGTTGACAATGGCAACGCCCCGTGCCCCCTCCCGCAGGGTTTGGTAAGAGCCAATCAGCTCCCGCAGCTCCTGCAGACCCTTGTAGAGGCCGGCATTCTCTGCCGGCGGTGTTAGGTAGCTGATGGTGCAAGCGTAGCCGCGCCGCTTGGCAATGGTGGCCTCGCTGGGATTGTTGGCGGCGTAGTAGTACAGGTTGGGCAGGGATCCAATCAAATTATCCGGGTAGCACTCGCCCGACATGCCAATTTGCTTACCGGGCATGAACTCCAAAGAGCCATGGGTGCCAAAGTGCACCACCACATCGGCTCCCCACACTTTCTCCAAATAGGTGTAGTAGGCGGCAAAACCGTGGTGGGGGCTGGCCGATCTAGAAAAAAGCAGCCGCATGGGATCCCCTTCGTAGCCAAACGTGGGCTGCACCCCGATGAACACGTTGCCAAAGTGCTTGCCGTAAATCAGCAGATTTTGCCCGTCGGTGTTCAGGTGCCCTGGGGGTGGCCCCCAATATTTTTCAATGGCTTTGACATAGGGCGTCAGGGCCTCGTATTCCCGCACCGACAGCTTGGCAGCCACGTTCAGCTCCGGGCTGGCGTACTGGGCCTGGGCATCGTGCAGGATGGCCTCCATCAACTCCTGCGGCGTTTTGGGCAGCTCTGGCCCCAGGTCATAGCCGTTGTGGGCCAGCGCCTGCATGACGCGGTGGATGGAAGCAAACACATCTAAGTAGGCTGCTGTCCCCACATTGCCCTTGTCCGGCGGGAAGCTGAAGACGGTGATGGCAATTTTCTTCTCCAGCTTGGGCTTGCGCCGCAGATTGGCCCACTTGATGGCCCGCGCCGCGATCAGCTCAATCCGATCCTGCAGAGCATGGGCCTTGCCGGTGGCGGCGTCCCGGCCCGAGAGGATGATGGGATCGATGGCCCCATCCAGCTCAGGAATGGCAATCTGCAGCGCCACCTGCACCGGGTGCAGGCCTAAGTCACTAGTGGCCCATTCCTCTGTGGATTGAAACACCAAGGGCAGCGCCACCATGTAGGGGCGATTGAGCCGTTGCAGCGTCTCCACGGCCTTGGGGTGATCCTGCCGCGCCGGCCCGCCCACCAGGGCAAACCCCGTCAGCGACACCACCACATCCACAATTGGCGCCGTCTTCTGCTCATTCCAGAAAAACTCGTTCACCGGCTTGGAGAAGTCCAAGCCGCCGGCAAACACCGGCACCACCCGCGCCCCCCGCGACTCCAACTCCTGCACCATGGCCACGTAGTGGGCATCGTCCCCCGTCACCAGGTGGGTGCGCTGCAGCACCAGCCCCACGCAGGGAGCCAGGGGATCCTTCACGTCTTCCGGCAGATCCTCGCGGGCATTGTACCAATCCCAATACTCTGCCAGGCTGGCAAACATCTGCGGCGCCAGCGGGTGCCAAATGCCCATCTCCAAATAGGTGACTGGCTCGGCAAAGGAGAGCTGTCCCCGCATCCCCGGCAGGTAGCGATCCGCCAGCATCAGCAAAAAGTTCTCCAGGTTCTCGCGGGATCCGCCCAGCCAGTACTGGAAGCTGAGCATGAAGTTGCGGGCATCCTGGGCCTTGTCGAAGGGCAGGTACTTCAACACCTTGGGCAGCGTCTGCAGCAGCTTCAGCATCCCCTCTTGGAAGTTGGATCCCTGTTGGCGCTTGCGCATGAACTGGGCAATGGCGCTCTTGGATTGGCCCAGTTGCGCCATGGAAAAGGATCCCAGCTTATTAAGGCGCATCACCTCTGGCATGGAGGGGAACACCACCACCGCATCCAGCCGCTCCCGCAGGGGTTCTACTGCCTGTACCACCTTCTGGGCAATGTCCTCAATGAAGATCAAGGAGCCGATAAAGACATTGGCCGTCTCCAGATCCCGCCGGAAAGCCTCATATCCCGCGGGATCCCGCAGCTCTTCCACCAAGTAGCCAGACAGCTCCACCGCCAGCTTGGGGTTCTGGGCATTGATGCGCTGCACCGCCGCCGTCAGGGCACTCTGATACTGCGGCTCCAACACCACGTACACCACCTTCATCAGTCGGCGCCCCCCCAGCTCAGCAGGGGTCACGTGGCGGGTGATGGGCTTAACCAGAGTAAACATGCAGTCGCTCTCCCTTGTGCAATGCAAAAAAGCAAGTGGGCCGGGAATGGGCATTCTTCCCCAGCGCCTGTTTCCCGTTCTACCAGAGAACCGGATCCCTGCTGGGGGCATAACGCCAGCCTCGTAACAATTCGCAATAATTGCAAAGGGGGGCTCTCCTCTTGAGAAGAGCTTAGAGTGCAGGTTTCTTGCACTCTATAAGCTAATATTGAGGTTATCAGCCAGCCAAGACTTTCCTCTGGGCTCGGAGTTCTCTGCTAAGAGGAAGCTTGCGGTCAACTATCTCTCATCCTCTCAAAAAAGGCTTGTCCCTCAACTTGTTTACAAAGGTGGGATCTTGCACAGTTGGCGAAAGAAAATTGCTGTAGCGCTGAACAGATCTTTCTTCGCTGCCCTACCTCCTCTGGAACAAGTTCCAAAAGATGAAGCCGATACAGCCTGTTAATTTAAGATGGGGTACAGGTTTTAAGAGGGAGGAAGAGATGCTAACCCATTCTTTGGATCTACGGCAAAGAGTTGTAGCAGCTTATCAGGTAGGTCAGACCTCTATCTGTCAGGTAGCCGAACGGTTCATGGTGACCAA
>NZ_JANSIR010000041.1:33305-61640 GCF_047462155.1 Synechococcus sp. OH2 | reverse complement strand
TGGGAGGAGGATTTTGGCCTGGTGCCGGTGGAGGCGCAAGCTTGTGGCCGCCCCGTAGTCGCCCTGAACTGGGGAGGCACCCGGGAGACCGTCATCCACGGCCAAACGGGGATCCTCATCCCCGAAACCAGTGTGGAAGCCCTCGTCGAAGGACTGCGCCAGGCAGAGCGACAGGAGTGGGATCCGCAGCAGATTCGTGCCCATGCTCTGCAATTTCGGCCGGAGCGGTTTCACGCCCAACTGGGATCCCTGCTGCGCTGGGCCTGGCCCCGTTTTCAAGCTGGAGAGCCGCTGGATCCGCGAGCATGGAGCGCTGAGTAGAGCCGCCGCTGCACAAAAGTTGGCAACTCGATGCGGCTGCGCTCCCCCCTTTCTCCGCCGCTGCAGCCCGTGGCCAAAACAGAGCGCTTCAGCAGCCTTTCTGTGTGATCCTGCTCCTCCTTGAGGGTAAGGGGGGGGATCCCGCCAGGGGGCGTTCTCCCAGTTGTGGGTCGGCTGGTGGGTGGGGAGGGAGCAGGCCCTTCAGCCACCGCCTGAACCCGTTCCTGAGCTGGGCGGCCAGACCTGAGCTCGACAACTGCTTGGGGAGGAGCTGCAGACGACTGCCGCAGGGCGGCCAGTTGTTCCTCCAGCTCCTGGTTGCGTTGCAACAACAGAGCCACCTCTTTTTCCTGAGTTTGGGCATAGGCGTGGGCCTGCACACACTCGGTTTTCAAAGTCGCCACCTGCTGCTGCAGCTTCTCGAGCTGTTTTTGGCTAACCAGATAATGGGCCTCCGCCAGCTCCCGTGCCCGCTGGGCTTCTTCCAGGCTTTCCCGAGTTGGTCGCTGGGCCAGCTCCCGAACCTGCTGCTGCACTTCCTGCCACTGGGCAAAGGTGGGCCGCTGAGCCAGCTCTTGGAGAAGCTGATCCCGATCAGCCCGTAAGGCGTCGAGCTCACGGGTGAGAGCCTGCACTTGCTCTTTTAGAGCAAGGAGCCGCTGCGCCTGCAGGGACTCCGCCTCGCCGCTGGGATCCCCTTGGGCTTTTGGCTCTTGGCGCAGAGCCTGTAGCTCCGCCTCCAGTTTGGCAATGTGCTGGGTCTGTTCTGCCTGACGCTGCTGGCTCTGCCGCAGCTCCGCCAGCAAGGTGGCTCGCTCAGCCTTGGCAAAAGAGGCTTGTTGGCGCAAGCGGTTCAGCTCCGCTTGCAAGCTTGCCCATTGCTCCTGCGAAGGGCGTTCTTCCAATTCGCGAAGACGTTGCTGTGCCGCATTCAAGTCGGCTTGCAGGCGTGCCTTTTCGCTTTCCAGATCCACCTTGAGACGCTGCCACTCAGCCTCGGCCTGGCGGTGGGCCGCTTCCAGCTCCGTCCGTAGGGTTTCCATTTCCTGCGCAGAAGGCCGACCGGCCAGCTCCTGGATTTGCGCCTGCAACTGTGCCTTTTCCTTCTCCAGCTCTTGGATGCGGAGCTGCAATTGGGCTTGCAAAAGCTGCACCTGCGGCAACTTGACGGCATATTCCCCCAACTGGTTGGCCTGCTGTTTCAGCTCCAAGAGCTCCTGCTGCAGTTGATAGAACCGGGCCGGATCAACGCGCCGCTGCAGTTCTGCCTTCAGGGTTTCGATTTCTGCTTGGCTGGTCTGCAACTGTTGCTGCAGGATCTGGTAGTGCTCCAGCGTGGGTCGGCGCTCCATTTCCCAGAGGAGATTTTGTAACTCTTCAATGTGTTGCTGTTGGAGCTGAAAAGCTTCTAGGGTAGGACGTTGTTCCAGCCGCGCCTTCTCCTCTTGACAAGCCTGCAAAGCTTGCTCCCGCTCCTGCAGTTGGGCCTGCGCTTCAAGCAGTTGCCGTTCCAGGCAATGGGTACATTCAATCTGCTGCAACGACAGTGCTTCTGACTCTGCTAGGGAGCGCTCCAAGTTGCGCACACGCGCCCGCAAGGCTTTTAGCTCCTCTTCCACTTCCATAGCCCGGCTGCTCGACAGGTTATGGGCTTTACTCTAGCAGATGCTCCGGGCAAATATCCAGCTCGACACCACATATAGTGTGAGTTTTTGAGTTCCCGCAAAACTGACGCTAGAGCTGTCACCTCCATCCTCTATACTTGGGGGAGTTAGTTTTGGGGCGGGAGTCCTGTGATCAAGCTGGGATCTAGACTTTGGGAGTTGGCGCTGGCCCTGCTGAGTGTAGCTTCGGTCAGTTGTGGTGCCGACGCGCTCACTGCCAGAACCCCTTTGCCGCCGCTAATCACCAGCAGCGACATTCCTGCCGCCGTCAGCCGGGGCGGCTTTTTGGAGGTCGGGGTCTCGGTGTCGGTGCCGGGTCGGATCCCGGCGGAGCTGGCGTTTCAGGTGTCATGGTCAGGGATCGAGGTGCAGACGCTGTCAGCAGCCCAGGTCAACTGTGTCTCCGGCGAGGTGTCCTGCACTACCCGCTTCCGCATCCGCCCCCCTTCAAACTTGGTGCCCGGCTCCTACCTGCTTAGTTTGCGAGTTTTCGACCGGTTGGGACAAAGTGCCGCTGTGACCGAGACGGTGCTGTTAAGGGATCCCTGAGACTGGCCTGGTTGCACCTTAGCGTTGTCTTTCAATCACTAGCTGTCCCCTGCTGCCTGAACGAAAAATCGTTGAAAAGTTCCTAGAAGTTGTATGCCTCTATTGCACCGCCTGGGCAAGCGCTCGGATCCCCGCTTGCAGACGTTCTTCAACGTCGGCCTCCAGCCGCAGGGTGCCGTCCGCCTCAAACTGGATTTGCGAGCTGAGGATGTAGACCCCTTTCAAGATATGGGTTGCGCCCATCACGGCCAGCACCGGCTTCATGGCAAAGTCGATGGCCAGCAGGTGGGCCAGCGTTCCGCCTGTGGCGATGGGGAGAATCACCTTGCCGGTAAAGGCATCTTGGTCTAGCAAATCCAGCAGTGCCTTAAACACACCTGGGTAAGAAGCTTTGTAAACAGGGACGGAGAGAATGATCCCGGCGGCCTGGGCCACCTTTTCCTGAATCTGCTTGAGTTGAGGGCTCTCGAAGTTGACCCGCACCAGATCCTCTGGCGGCAAGTCCCGCACCGAGACAAACTCCGTTGTCAACCCGAGACCGGACAGGATCCCGGCAGCGTGATGCAAAATCGCTTCCGAGCGAGAAGGAGTGCTGGGACTACCGGAGAGCAAGAGGATGCTGGACATAGGTTGCAGACAGAAGGCTGCCTCAGTTGTATCAGGGATCCCACGTGCAAGATGATGATAAACTAGAAGAGACAGGGCTTCAGGATGCCGGGCCCAGTTCTGTGCGGGCGTAGTTCAGTGGTAGAACGCTAGCTTCCCAAGCTGGATGTCGTGAGTTCGAGTCTCATCGCCCGCTTCTGGACCAGCAAACCCCTCTCTCGCCGCTGCCGATCCCAACCTACCCCTAGCCAGTGTCGAGGTTGAAGGGAGGAGTGGCAGCACGTAGCTTCTGGAGGCAAGAGCAAGCTGCCCTGCTGAACTGGCCAGGGATCTTGCTAGGACATCTGCTGAAGGGGCACTTCCAGCCCCACCTGCGAGGCAAAGGTTGGCGGGCAACGATGACCGAACAACGCCGCCAGATCCAGCGGTTGCTCAGGGACAATCTCAGCCTCAAGCCCGTGGCAGCCCCGCAAGAAGCTTATCAGGACGGGATCCTGGTGGTGGTGAGAGAAACGCCCTTGTCTGAGACAGATCTGCCGGCCCAGTGTCCCTACACATTAGAGCAGGTGATGGATCCCGACTTTTACCCTGGCAAGGAAGATCCCCCGTGATCTGCTCAGCCCGCCGAACCGGCAGCAGGGCCCCCGTGGGTCTCCACCGGGTTGTCCACCACTCGTCGCAGCACGCCGTTGACGAAAGCGGCGGCCTCCGGATCCCCGTATTTTTTGGCCAATTCTACAGCTTCGTTGATGGCGACCTTGTCGGGGCTGCTGCGCAGGATCTCCATTTCCACCACTGCCAGGCGCAGGATATCGCGCTCGATCCGCCCCACCCGCTGCAGTTGCCAGCCTACCAAAACCCCTTGCAAACGGGCATCGATAGCCTCCTTATGGGTGCGCAGGGCAGTCAACAGTTGGAGAGCATAGGTGCGCACCTCTTGCGCTTGGGCGATGTGCAACAGCTCCGGCATGGAGAGGGCAGCTCCCAGCCGGTTGACCGCCTTTTGGGACAACTGAACGACCTCATCCAGGATGTGGCGGACGCTGTACAGCCGCTGTTCCATGTGTTCCAGGGCTTGGCCGGCGTTGCTGAGGGCCACTTGGGCTTGGTGGGCCAGCTCCAGCAATTCTCCCGGCGCGGTGTCGCGGGCGTTGGCCGCCTTCAGAGCCGTTTCCAAGCGTTGTAGATGTCGTTGGGCCTGCTGAAGGCGGACAGTAAGGGAGCGAGATCCGCCCTCTTCCTTGGCATCAGAAGCAGCCAATAACAGGGGATCACTCTCGTGCAACAGGCGATCGCTGCGCTGAATTTCTGCCGCCGCCGTGGAGAGAGTTTCATGGGTCTCTTCCTGCAGGGCGCGGATGGCTGCCAGCAGCAAGTCCTCCAGTTGTTTTTCGCTCAGTTTGGCCGCCGTGGCCGGCAGTTGGTTGACCCCTAGCAGGGCCAGTTCGCGGGCAACACGCCGAGGTTGCATTGCAGAATACCCATGCTTTTAAACGACTGCCCCATCCCGCAAGGCGGTGCTACCGGGCTTAGCCATGCTAGCAGGCTGCGGCGGGGCAAGGAAGAACCCGAGGCCTCGCTGTCAACTCGCCTCGGAAGGGCGGCTCAACACGCGAAACACCAACGATGCACTCTGCTCTTCGCCAAAGCGAGATTGGCTGGAGACCGAGAGGGTGAGCCGCCGCTTGCTGCGGGTGATGCCCACGTATAGCAGCCGCAACCGCTCTGCAGCCAAGTCTAGAAAGGCCTGTTCGGTAGGAGAGTTGGCCTGCAGCTCCCAATATCTTCTGCGGCTGAGCTGTCGCAACTGGGCCAGGGCCTCTGCCTGCATATCCACATCTTCCAAAAAAGCTAGGCCAAGGCGACGCTCTCCGTACTGGGCGGGAAACTCGTAGGCCGACACCTGGGGGATGAAGACCTGATCCCATTCCAAACCCTTGGCACGGTGCAGCGTAGCAACGGTGATGCTGCCCGGCTCGGGGTTGAAGGCAAAGATCTCCGAGGGCAGGTTGTTGAGGCGGTAATCCAGAATCACCTGAAATTCTTGGGCAATCTCCTGCCAATCGACCTCAGGCAGGGATCCCAGCACCTGCTCCAACTGGTCGATGACGTAGCGACCCACAAACAGTTCTTCCGGCTTGCGGTAGAGGCTTTGGACAACTACATTCAGCACTTCCGGCCAAGGGGAGCGCCCAGCCCGCAGCCAAGCCCCCAGGGTACGCAGCAGCCTGCCCAGGCTTTGCCAAGAGGGGCTATCCGGCAAAGTAGGGGCTTCCCCAAACTGGGGAAAGAGCAGCCGCTCCGGCAGCGAGGCGCGGATCCAGCCCAGCATCGGCTGTAGCTCAGCCCGTGGGATCCCGGCCCAGTCGGCTAGGTGATCTACGGCTGCAGCCAGGCGAGCAGAGGAAGTGGGCTGGGCCAACCAGTCGATTATTCCCTTGAGTTGCAGCAGCACCCGCCGCTGGCTGGGGTTGCCCCGCAACAGGTCGATCACCTGCTCTGCCCCCAGTTCCCGCAGGTAGTCGAGGGCCTTGCCCCCCAGCTCGTTGGTGGTGACCAGAATGGCCACCGTCTGGTCGGGGAAAGCTTGGGCGGCTGCCAGGGCCCACCGTGTTACCTCCTGCAGCTCCTCCTCCGGCGATCCGGCTACCCGGCGAAACTCCACCTGCCCCTCGCTGGCCGGGGGATTCTGGCCACCGGTGGTGGCCGGACGAATGTGCTGGGGAGCCAGGGCGGTGCGCAGGGCCGGGATGGGGTGCTTCTGGTTTACCCAGTCCACTAGGCGGTTGGCCAACTCGAGGATCTGGGGGGCGCTGCGGCTGGACTCTTCTAGGATTACTCGGGGACTGGCCTGACAAAAGTCACGAAACAGCCGCGGCTCGGCGGTGGTGAAGGTGCCCATGATGCTTTGGTTGGGATCCCCCACCCGCACCAGGTTGCCGGTGCGCTGGCTGAGCAACCGCAGCAGCTCTTCTTGTAGGGGGGAGCTGTCCTGGGCCTCGTCCTCGAACAGGTAGTCATACCAATTTTGCACCTGCTGCCCCAGCGCCGGGTCGCGCTCGATCAGCTCCACCGCCTGCCAGCCCAGGTCGTCGTAGTCCAGCTTGCCCAGGCGGCGCAGCTCCGCTTGGTAGGCGGCATAGATCGGAGCCGCCCAACCCAGATAGCCCTCCCTGTCAGCAGGGATCTGCTCCGGCCCCAGACGCAGATTCTTGGCCGTGCTAATCACCGCCTGCACCATCTGTTGGAAGCTGCGCCGGAACCGCGTCCGGTTTCGAACCACCTTCTGGTGGGAATCGTCGGGGGGAATCAGCGGCTCCCAGAGGTAAGTGTGGTGGGCGAGCCAGGCGCGGCAGAGACGGCTGAGCAGGCGCTCCTGTTCATATCCCTCCAGGATGGACAGCTCTTCCCAAGGGCCGGGGGCCTCCCGCAACACCCGCAGCGCTAGGGAATGCAAGGTAAAGGCTTGGGTAAAGCGATCTGGGTAGCCCGCCTCTTGCAGGCGTTGGTTGATACGGCGCAGCAGATTGACCCGTGCCGAACGCATGTAGGTGAACACCCCGATGCGATCCGGTGGGATCCCTCGCTTCAGGATGAGATCGGCGATTAGCAGCTCCAGGATGAACGTCTTGCCGCTCCCCGGAACTGCCGCGATCCCCAGAGGCCCCGAGCGATACGCCAATGCCCGTTGCTGTTCTGGACGCAACGCGACTTGGGAAAAAGGAGAAGCAGCCAAGCCCACCCTCGGATCCCTACCTAGCTGAGGATAAAAGTCTCGATGGCCGCCACCACTCCATCTTCGCTGACGGGAGGAGCCACCCAATCGGCGTGGGGCAGCAAAGCCGGCGAGGCATTCCCCATGGCCACCCCGATCCCTGCATACCGCAGCATCTCAATGTCATTGTCGCCATCGCCGATGGCCATCACCTGCTCCGCTGACACCCCCAGCAGCTCTTCCGCCAGAAAGCGAACGGCATTGCCCTTGTTCACCGCCGGATGGGTGGCCTCCAGAAAAATCGGCTCCGAGCGGGTGAGGTAGATCTGCTCAGGAGAATACCGCTGCCGCAGGGATCCCTGTAATGCCTGCAGAAACTCCGTATCTTCCGAAACAGCTAGGATCTTGGTGGGGCTTTTCCCATATTGGGCGGGGGAAAGCATCTGGAGCGGCACCTGGGAGCGCTCGGCATAGGCTTGGCTGAGGGGGCTGAGCTCTCGCACATAGAGCTGGTCATCGATGTAGAGGTGCACCCCCACCGGCTGATCCTGCAGCACCTGCAACAGCTCCTCCGTCAGCGACCAGTCCAGGCTCCAGTGCTTCAAGGTCTTTTGGCTGTCGGGATCCCGAATAAGCGCCCCCTGATAGCTGCAGAGGGGCATGTCCGCTCCAATGGCGTAATGAAACCGCTCAGCAGAGCGATGCATCCGACCTGTGGCAATGGCCACCCGCACGCCTGCAGCCTTGGCTTTTTGAATGGCCTGCCGCACCGGCTCCGAAACCTGGTTGGAAGGCCCCGCAATCGTGCCGTCGATGTCCACCACCAACAGCCGAATGTCCCTCTGGATCCAGGCTCCCTTTTCCCTTTTTTTCTCCTGGACTTGAGCTTCTGCTCCAGTTTGCATTGCCCCTCCTCCTGGCAACCTCCCAGACCCTAACACGACTGCTGCGGAGTTTGTCGATAGTCAAATTAACCCGAGCTCGATGGGAAATTGAAATTGATGAAGAATCTCGATAGGGATTGAATACCTCAAATAGCCGGCTGGGGGATCGGATCCCTGCCCTCTGCTGTCTAGGGAAAGAGCATACAATTGAGGAAGACTAGCCCCGTGATGGACAAAAACACCGTGAACATGCTGAAACGAATTGGTCGCGTCTGCCGGCCTTTGCTAGCCGTTGCCTTGGCCTTGATCTTGGCTTTGGCTCCTGTCAGTACTGTCTGGGCCCGCAGTGGTGGTCGCATTGGCGGTGGCTCTTTCCGCTCTCCGACCTTCTCTGCCCCCCGCTCGGCTCCGGTGTACCCCAGCTATGGAGGGGGGTTTGGGTTTCCCCTAGTGGTGCCCTTTTTCTGGGGTGGTGGTGGCGGCCTGCTGACACTGCTGCTCTTGATTGGGGCCGGTAGCTTTCTGGTGCGCAGCTTGCGCTCGGCTGTTTCTGAAGATGGCGACGAGGGGGTTGCTGACCTGCCGGTAACGGTGGCTCAGGTAAAAGTGGGCCTGCTGGCCAGCGCCCGACAACTGCAAAAAGACATGAACGCCCTGGCTCTGGAAGCGGATACCCAATCGCCGGAAGGGCTGAGCCAGTTGTTGCAAGAGGTCACCCTCGGCTTGATGCGCTACAGCGACTACTGGGCCTATGGTCATGCCCAAGCAGAGAAGCTGCCCCTCTCCCGCGCCGAGTCTCTGTTCTATCAAGCTTCCCTACAGGAGCGCAGCAAGTTCAGCGCCGAAACCCTCAGCAACCGCAACAACCAGATTCAGCAGGTTCCCCAAGCAGTTCTGAAACGCGCTGCTGCCGGAATCCCGGATGTCGGCGAGTATCTGGTCGTTACTCTACTAGTTGCGTATCGAGGCAACTCAGGTACACTACCTGTAGTTAAATCTGCGGCGGATCTGCGGCAGTGCCTGCTGCAGTTGGCCTCCATTCCGGCGGAGCGAATTGTGGCCATCGAAGTGCTGTGGACGCCGCAGTTGGAAGGAGACACCCTGTCGGCAGAGGCGCTGTTGACCGAGTACCCGGAAATGCGGCTCCTGTGAGGGCGCTGGGGTGAGAAGACGGCTGCTGTCGGCTAGGGGTCTCACCGCCAAGGGAGGTTCTATGTCCGGGTTTGATGCTTCGGCAGACAGGAGCCGTCGTTCTCCTTGGGCTGCATTGGGTTACACGGGTCAAGCAGATTCCCTGCTGGATGAGCTGCTTGAGGATTTGGAGCACAGCCTTGAAGAAGGGCTGGTGGAAGAGTACCCCTATTGGGGCACGCGCCCGCCGCTGCCTTTGCGGCGCTCTTCTATTGCCTCAGGGATCCTACTGGGTTTGGCTTTGGCGACCACTCTGGTGGCAGGGCTAGCCTTCTGGATGACCCTGCGCCCCCGGCCAGGAGTCTTTTCTCAGGCCACTCCTCCTCGGCTGAGGGATCCTTTGACTGAGGCCCCCGATTCTCCCAACTCCGATTTCCTGCTGGCCCAGGAACCATCCCTGCCCCCATCTGCGGGAGGTGGAACTCCTCGAGATCCATCTGCGGAAGTTTCGTCTCAGGAGCCACCTGGGACAACCTTGGCCAAGCCGGAGGCGAAAACACTCTCTGCAACTCCGCCGGTGGCTGCCGCTCCTACCCTTGCAGCGGCAACCAGTGCTCCTCCTCCCCCGAGGGTAGCCGCTCCGCCGGCGTTGGCGCGGATCCGGGCCCAGCCTGTGCCGCAGATGAAGCTGGTGGGGTTGATCCACGATCCAGGCGATCCTAAGGCTCTGATTCTGATTGACAACGTGGTGCGACAGGTGCCGGTTGGCCAGGCGGTGAAAGCAGAGTGGCGGGTCACCTCCATCAGCCCCTACGGGGTGAGGGTAAGCAATGGCGCTCAAAGCGTCACCTTGCAATTGGGGTTGTCGCAACGGATCTAGCTAGATATCCTTCTTTCATCGGGAGAGCGATCCCCGTGGAAGGTTGGATCAAAAAAGGGAGAAGGGGCAGATGAAATTCGCCAAGCTGGGGCGAATGAGCCGCTGCAAAGTGGGATTGGGCTTAGCTTTGGGGTACCTCTGTCTCGGTCTGTTCGCTTGTCGCAGTGCGCCCCCCTCTTCTGGCTCTCCATCTGGGATCCCAGCGGCCTACGCCCATCGCCCGCAACTGCAAGGGAACGCAGTGGTGGAGTTAGAGGTGCAAACTGCCGAAGGAGTGGGCAAGGTCCTCTTGGAGATCCACGGGGAGGAGGCGCCCCTTACTGCCGGCCAGTTTGTGGATTTGGTGCAGCGGGGCTTTTACAACGGTCTCACCTTCCATCGGGTGGAGAAAGATCCCCAGCCCTTTGTGGTGCAGGGCGGGGATCCGCGGGGGGATGGCACCGGCGGCGCCACCGAGCCGGGCAGCAACCGCTTGCGCACCATCCCTTTGGAGATCCAGGTGCGCGGGGAGCCTCATCCCCGCTACAACACCTTGATTGAGGATCCCATCGCCCTGAGCAAGCTGGCCTTGCCCCATCGCTTGGGGGCAGTAGCCATGGCCCGTTCCAGCCCTCTCGACTCGGCTTCTTCCCAGTTTTATATCGCCCTCTCTGCTCTGCCGATCCTGGATGGGCGCTATGCCGTGTTCGGCTATGTCATCGAGGGGATGGAGTGGGTGGAGCGCCTCCAGGTGGGGGATGTGATCCGCTCGGCACGGGTGCTGGAAGGAGCGGACTTGCTCAGGTATCCAGCAGGAGCAGATCAGACGGCGGCCCCCGGCGGTTTATGATAGGCAGCAGCTCTGCTGCTGGTTCGGCTGTCGTGGCTTGGGGAGGGGAGAGTTTTGTGCTCGCCCTCTCCAGCAACCTGTGGGCGCCTTTTCATGCATGAAGACGCTTTTTCTCCTCTTGAACCCCTAGACGAGCTGCCACCTCACTCGCCGCCGGAGGTGGATGTGGAGCGGATGCTGCAGCAGTTGCAGGATCCGGATCCCCGTTTGCGGATGCAGGCAGCCCGCGCCTTCTGTGAGATCGAAGAACCCCGCGCCATCCCGCGCCTATTGGCTTTGCTCAGGGATCCCTGCCCGTTGGTGCGGGTGGGAGCGGCCTATGCCCTGGGTCGCAATCCGGCTCCCGCTGAGGTGGAGGTGCTGATCGACAGCTTGCGCCGGGATTGGAATGGCTATGTACGCAAAGGCCTGGTGTGGGCCCTGGGCAATGCTAAGGATCCCCGCGCCTATCCGGTGTTGCTGGAAGTATTGGCTGAAGATATCGCGGCAGTGCGGCTTTGGGCGGCCAGCGCCCTCGGACAATTGGCCCAAGCTCAGGTGTTGTCCGGCCCGGCTCTGCAGGAGGTAGCGGCAGCCCTCTGTCGGGGTTTGGCCCACGATCCGGTGGCGGCAGTCCGCGGCAACTGTGCCTGGAGCTTGGGGATCCTCGGGCAACAGGTGAAATTGGCTCTCGAGGATCCCACCGTTTACGCGATGTTGAAAAGGCAATTGCTGACAAGCGCCAGCCGCGATCCCGATTGGGGAGTGCGGGACGATGCGCGGCTTGCCCTCCTAAAGTTGGCAGATCCCGACTTGCCGGAGCAAGCGGATAACCTTAAGTAAACTACCCGACACGACTACCCCCAGCCCTTCTCCCTCAGGGAGTCAGCCCAAGCGCTCCGCGCCGCTCACGCGACCACCCCCAGCCCCTCTCCCTCAGGGAGTCAGCCCTCACCCCCAGCCCCTCTCCTTCAGGGAGAGGGGAGTTAGGGATCGAGGCAACGAACGGTTTCATTGCCATTGGAAACGACTGTAACTGGGTGGCGGCTTCAGCGCACCAGATCGAGCAGCCAGGCAAAGTAGAAGCGGCTTTGAATGGTTTGCCGTTGTTGCACTTTCCAGCCCCACTCAGTAAGGTGGCTCACCAGCGTCGCCTCGCGGTGCTGATAGGCGCGGGTGGTCTTGCTGGGGCCGGGGAAAAACTCCCCCACTTTCTTCAGCAGCGTCAGCCAGGGAGTTTTGGGAGCAAAGCTGAAGAGCAGACGAGACTTGGCCAGTCCGGTCAGGTGCCTGAGCATGCGCAGGGCGTCGGCTTCGGGATAGTGGATCATCACATCCAGGCAGACGACGACATCGTACTCCCCTGTCAGTTCCTCCAAATCCAAAACCTGAAACTGGGGGTTGTCTGTGGATCCCAGCTCCATCTGTTGGCGGCGACGCGCTTCGTTGACCATTTGCTCCGAGATGTCGCTGGCGAACACCTGCGCCCCGCGGGCGGCCAAAGGCAAGCTAAGGCTGCCCACCCCGCAGCCGGCATCGCAAATGCGCAAACCAGAGGGATCCCCCAGCCATTGCAACACCGTCTCGACCGTGCGGGCATGGCCCAGTCGAATATCTTTTTGGACGAAATTGACTTCCTCGTTGCCGTAAATGCGGCGCCAGCGCTCGAAGCCGACCGTGTTGAAATAGTTGCGGACGATGGTTTTTTCCTGCATAAGACTGCCAGTTGTATACCGGGATCCGCCGGGGAATCACTTCTTGGCAAGCCGATGTCTCCCCGGAGATGCGGATACATTCTACCTTGAAGCCGTTGCTCCCACTTCCAACCCCTATTCCACGGCTGTATTAGATGCCTACAGCGGGATAAAACTTGATGACGGAAGCTGAGATTGCCCAGGCGTTGCAGGCCAGCTTGGCTGTCCCTGTCAAAATTGCTGTCAAACGTCGCCAGGGCCATTTGCACGTTCTCCTCAACCGCTCCCCGCAAACGCAGCTCAACCACCCCCATCTCACCCAACAGGTGCGAGCCGGGCTGGAGGCGTTGGGGCATTCCGAATACGAGTGGCAGCAAACCGAGCCACTGCGGGATCCTCTCTTGGGCGCTGAGGAAACCACGCTCGTGCTGGAAAAACAAAGCCATCGGCTGCTGCAGGATCTGACGCTGGCTGCTCCCGATTCCGCCAGCCCCCAAGCCTGAGCCCAGAGAAAAGGCTCTCGACAAGAAAGCTGCTGGCAAGGGCAGATCCCGTATTGCCTGGCTGTGGCCGGCAGTGCTGATGGTCGGGATGGCGGTGGCGGTCTTGCTCCTTTTCTTTCTCTAGAAAGCAGTCTGGCTGGGGATCAAGCCGGCTGTGGTGAAGACCCGGATCCAGAGGGGGCTGGGCGAGTCGAAGCTGCCCTTTGCAGGGCATCCTGCAGCATCCGCTCCACCAGCTCCGTAAACGTCCACCCCAGCGCCGCTGCCGCATCAGGGCAAAGCGAAGTAGGGGTCATGCCGGGCAGGGTGTTCACCTCCAGCACCCAGGGGTTCTCGTCGGCATCCACCCGCAGATCCACCCGTGCCAGGCCCTCACATCCCAACACCTGATAGGCCCTTAGCCCTGCCGCCTCGCAGCGGGCCAACCCTGCCGCGCTGAGGGAACAAGGGATCAAATGCCGCGAGCCGCCGGGGGCATACTTGGCTTCGTAATCGTAAAAATCCCCCTGAGCGGGGATGATCTCAATGGCCGGGAAAACCTGGCCGGAGAGGATGGAGAGGGTGATCTCTTTGCCGGGAATGTAGCGCTCCAGGAAAACCCGCGACGAGACCGATCGGGCCAGCGCCAGCCCCTGAGCCAACGACATCTCATCCCGCGCAATGCTGATCCCCACCGTCGAGCCGCTGTTGCTGGGCTTCACTACCAGCGGGGATCCCAAGTGCGCCACGCACTCGGCCCAGGAGAGCGGCTGCGCTTCATCCCAGACCAGCCACTCAGGGGTGGGGATCCCTTCGGCGCGAAAGATCTGCTTGGAGACCAGCTTGTCCATGGCTAGGGCACTGGCCAACGGCCCGGATCCCTGGTAGGGCAGGCCCAGCCACTCCAGCATCCCCTGCACCACCCCATCCTCGCCGCCGGGGCCGTGCAGGGCAATCCAGACGAAGTCGCAGCCGGCCTGCCGTTCCTGCCAAAGGCGCAGCGGCAGATCCTCCTCCGGGTCGATCAGCTTCACCCGATGCCCCAGATCCTCCAGCGCCCGCTTACAGGCTTTGCCCGTGACCCAAGAGATCTGCCGTTCTGCCGAACGACCCCCTGCCAAGACAACAATGTTCATGGCTTAACCCCAAAGCACTCCCCACTCTCAGCAACCGGCACCAGGATAGCCGCATCCCCCCACTCTACCCTACGAAGGAGGGCGGCGGCGGCGCAAAAACTCGGGAATGTCCAAGCCCCCGGAAGCAGGGGGCTCAGGCTCAGGGGGCTGCCGAGGCGATGGCTCAGGGCTAGGAAAGGTGGGCTTGCGCGTCCCCACCTTGTTGGGGTTGGCAACAGCGGTTTTGGCTGCGAAAGCACTGGGTGCCGTCCGCGATCGGTCGAAACCGGTGGCAATGACGGTGATGCGCACCTCCCCTTGCATACGCTCGTCTTGCACGGTGCCGAAGATGATGTTGGCCTCCGGATCCACAGCCTCGGCGATGATCTCAGCCGCTACCGTGACCTCGTGCAACGACAGATCCAGCCCGCCGGTGATGTTGAAGAGCACGCCCTTGGCCCCTTCGATGGAAGTTTCCAGAAGGGGCGAAGACACGGCGGTAATGGCGGCTTCGCGGGCGCGGGACTTGCCGGATCCCATGCCAATGCCCATCAGGGCAGTGCCAGCATCGGCCATCACGCTGCGCACATCGGCAAAATCCACGTTGATCATGCCAGGGATGAGGATGATATCCGAGATGCCCTGCACCCCCTGGCGCAAGACATCGTCCGCGACGCGAAAGGCCTCGTGGACAGGGGTTTGCTCGGAGATCACCGAGAGCAACTTGTCGTTGGGGATCACAATCAGGGTATCCACTGCCTCCTGCAGTGCTTGGATCCCCTCTTCGGCCTGCTTGGCGCGCCGCTTGCCCTCAAAAGAAAAAGGCCGCGTTACGACTCCTACGGTTAGGGCACCGCTGGCCTTGGCAATCTGGGCAACCACAGGCGCTCCCCCTGTCCCTGTGCCCCCGCCCATGCCAGCGGCAATAAAGACCAGATCCGCCCCCTTGAGAATGGCCGCAATTTCTTCACTGGACTCTTCGGCAGCTTTCTGACCAATGGCCGGGTTGCCGCCTGCCCCCAACCCTCGGGTTAACTTTTGCCCGATTTGCAGGCGGTTCACCGTCGATGTTGAGGATTGAGCGAGGGCCTGAGCATCCGTATTGATGCTCCAAAACTCGACGCCCTTGAGGTTGCTGGCCGCCATCCGACTGACCGCGTTGCCACCTCCACCCCCCACGCCCACCACCTTAATTTTCGCGGCATTGCTCGGCATGTTCCCCTCTGGATGATTCGCCGCCTTGGTCTGGGCTCCGTTTCTCTCGTACTCGACCTGAGAGTCCTCCCCCACGTAGCGCTCACTCCAGGGGGAAGGCGTTGACTGGGCTTGCTCCAAGCTTTGCCCAGGATTGGGGGGATGGAAGTCTGACCAATTGCTGGATGGCATGTCAGCCCTCAAGATAGCTTAATTCTGGCAAATATCGAGCATGCTAGCTGATTTAATATAAGGCAACTCTCCTCCGATGCCAACGGTGAAGACGTTTGTGGATCTTCATAGGCGGATGCAGCTTTCGTACTTTGCCTATGAATCTTCTTTTGCAGTTAAGCTTCCTCTTTTGTACAAGCGAGGTTCCTATCGAAGGGTATGTATTCCCGAACACCTAGTAGGTAGAGCCCAAATTAGGGCAAACTGTTGCTCCCAGCGCGCTTCGGTCGGAGCCGAGCTTGCGCTTGCCTAAAAGCTAACCTTGCGTTTTCTTTTCGGAGTACTTGAGAATACTCACCCCTCCCAATTAGGGCCTGGCAGACCAATTGCCAATTTTTGCCGATTTTTAATGCTGAGGTTTGGGTATTCTACAAACTACCCGAAGGCTTCCGCGCCGAAAGAGTCAGGGGGAGGGTTGCCGTCAGGGATCCGCCCATGGGCTTAGAGCGGCTGCAAATGGATCTCGGCGTTCAGCCGCTGGGGCAGGGAAATTTTAAGCACGTCCCCCTGATCCATTTCCTGGGCCGTCGTCATGTTGGCCAGGGCCTCTACCACTTCTTCGGAGTTGGCAGTCAGCACAACAACGGGGCGCTCGCCGGCGATGGGGAAATCGTGCCAGGTGCCGCGGTGCAGCAGCAGCCCGTGCCCGGCAGGGAAGCGCAGGGCTTGCACTTTGTCCAGGTCGGGGAGGGTTTTGGGGTGGTTGGGGGGAGCCATGACCATGATGAATGGCTCCTGTCCCAAGGCAACAAACAACTGGGTCATACGCAGGTGGCGCTCTAGCCAGAACACAGCCGGGTAGCCGGGCAGGATCTTGGCAGTGCGGATGACGGCTTTGCCAGTGTACTGGGAGTCGATGTTTTGCCCTTCTAAAACGCGCCCCTGATAAAAGGGGATCCCCAACCCGGGATGGGCCACATCATCCCCTAGCAGTTGGCCGAAGGGCCGCACATTTTCGGGGGTTGCCTCCACGATTGGCACACGAACAACAGGGGTGCCAGTTGGGGTCTTGCTCATGGTCGGTCTCCTCAGTTGACTGACTTTTTGAGTCATAGAGTTCTTCGGAGCAGCCGCATTTTAAGCAAGGGAGGAGCAGGCAACGGTTCTCCCCACAACAGTCTGAGCCTCTGCGGGCCTTATTCTGGTGAGATGGGCGAGTTAAACTGCCTCTCGATGATGTGGCAAATTTGCCGGGCAGCGGTGCCGTCGCCGAAGGGGTTTTGGGCCTGGGCCATGCGGGCGTAGGCCTGGGGATCCGTGAGCAATTCTCGGGCCGCCTCCAGGATCTTTTCGGGATGGGTACCCACCAGGCGGGCGGTGCCGGCAGCAACGGCTTCCGGCCGCTCGGTGGTCTGCCGCAGCACCAGCACCGGCTTGCCCAGGGCGGGGGCCTCCTCTTGAATACCACCGGAATCGCTGAGGATGAGAGTGCAGCGCTGCATGGCGCTGACCCAGCAGGGGTAGTCCAAGGGCTCGGTAAGAAAAACTCGCTCCCGGGATCCCAACAGGGCCTGCAGGGGATCCCGCACCGCGGGGTTGGGGTGGAGAGGCAAGAGGAGGGCCGTATCGGGGAACTCCGCCAAAATCTGCAGCAGAGCCTGGCCGATGGCTATCAAGGGATCCCCCCAGTTTTCCCGCCGGTGCACAGTAACCAACAAAACGCGGTAGCGCTGCCAGTCTAGGCCGGGGATGGGGCAAGGGATCCCGTGGGCGGCCACCTGCAGCAGGGCGTCGATGACGGTGTTGCCGGTGCAGTAAATGGAGCCAACCACGTGGCTTCGCTTCAGGTTATCCACCGCTTGCGGGGTGGGGGCAAAGTGCAGGCTGGCCAACTGAGAAATGAGACGGCGATTGGCCTCTTCAGGAAAAGGGTGGTAGAGATCGTCAGTGCGCAGGCCGGCTTCCACATGCCCCACCGGGATGCGTTGATAGAAAGCGGCCAGGGCAGCGGCAAAGGCGGTCGTAGTATCGCCCTGCACCAGAACCAGTTGGGGCTGGCGCTCCTGAAAATAGGGTTCCAGGCCGCGCAGGGTGGCTTCGGTGATGTCAGTCAGGCTTTGGCGGGGACGCATGATCTCCAGATCCCGATCCGCCCGTAGGCCGAAGAGCCGCATCACCTGATCCACCATCTCCCGGTGTTGCCCTGTCAGGATCACCTCAGTGCGCAGGTGTGGACTGGCCCGCAGGGCCTGGATTACCGGAGCTAGCTTAATGGCTTCGGGCCGCGTGCCCAAGATCACAGAAACCAGAGGAAGGGAGGTCATATCATAGGCTCAAGGGCATCGGCGCTTGGGGGAAGCGAGCAGCTCTGACTCGGCTCCAGACAGAGCGACCATCAAATCAGGTTTTGAAACCAGGTTTTAGAAAGGGCCTGACTGGTTCTCAGGTTGCGGCAGCACAGCCTCTGTAGATGGGGATGTCCCTAGGGCCAACTACAGGCAAAGAGAAACCAGCAGAGGGCGCTTCCCCCGATCTTAACCCCCGATTGCTCTACCCTTTGCTTCGCTGAAGCCAGCCCTGGGCAGGGATCCGGCAAAAAACATCAAAACCAAACAGCGCTGCTCGATCCCTGCCCACCTTGCCCCAGTGGGCCTGGAGGCTGCCGGGCCAGCGACAGTTACCAGGGCCTCCAGATCCAGCCAAAAGCCTGGAGAGACAGGAATCCGTATCCGCCCTCTTCTAGCTTGCCAAGGACTACGGCCCGCCAAGACGAATTGCGCAGCAGACGCTTACACATCCCCCAGAGAGACTCTTAGCGGCGTTTGATCCGGAGAGTATCTTGTCGATATCTTGTCGTTCGATGGTTGCCTCAGACGGGCTAAAAGCCCAAAGCTGGCCCCGAGCCTATATCCAGCTCATCTCATCACAAACGAGGGTAAACACCGTTGCACAACTGGCCACCAGCAGCGATAGGAAGGGCGGCTGGCCATGAGCCATGCAAATAGCCGCTGCTACCGAAGCGCCTACAGCAGCGGAAAAAGTGCGACCTGCCCAGTTGCCTTTGGAGGGTTTGTCAGAGGGATTAAATTTGTTAAACATTTTGACGCAAGAAATAGGGTACAAAAGGGATGATTCACAAGATTTTGCCTCAGGCTATCACCCTCAGATGAAATTTCGGCGGGATTCAGGACTATTCTCAATATTTCTTCGCTTAGGCTTCAATCTTTCGTAAAATTGCGCTGAGGTGTTCGTAATCATCTCGCAACAGCGAGCTCAACTGCCGCCCTGCTTGCACCAACCAGTGGCGATCCCGGTTCAAGATCCGGTAAGTCTGACGGATGACAGCGGCCACCAACTCGTCGCTGGGGATCCCGTTGACACGCAGCAGGGTGCGCAAAAACTCAAAAGAGCGGCAAAACTCCCTTACCTCGCTTTCAGAGCAGGGGTAGACCGGCTGGTGAATCTGGGGCGGGCGCGGCGGCAGGTACTGATAAACTCGTCCCCCGCCAACGAAGCCGACAATGGCAGCGCGGAAATCGCTGCGCAACATGGCGAAAATCTGGGGCTGCTGCTCCCGCAGCTCCTGGGTGGAGAGGCCCAACGCTCTGGGGCGGTGAACCGTATCGATGGGAGTCATGGCGGCGTAGCAGACCACCCCATAGATTAGGTTGCCGGTCTCCTCGTCTTGGGAGCGGATCCAACTGCCGAGAGCGGGCAGGGTCGGGAAGGTCAGGCGTTCCGGCCTTAGGCACTGGGCCACAAAAGTTGTGGTGTCGGCCTCCACCACCTCTCCTAGGGCAGAGGGGGGTGGGGAGATGGCTCTGGCTCGCATCCTTCCTCCGGTTTCTCAAGGCCAATGGCTGGGGGGCCGCTCCTAGGGTCGCGGACAGAGGGGGCAAGCCGGAATAGGCGGCGTGGCTCCCCTCTCCTTGAGGGGAAGAGGGCGGGAGGGAGGGCCACTGCTCAGCCCTCGAAGGGCAGCCCAGAACCAGGGGAGGGGGGGTTCGGTGGGGGTTCTTCTGCCGGCTCTGCCTGTCGGTGGCGGGCCTGGGCCCGTTGCAAGGCTTCCCGCACCACTGCAAAGCCAGTGCCTCCAGGGCTGAGCCGCGCCGCCACTACCCGCTGGGGATCGATGGCTGCCAGAATATCCGCTTCAAAGGCCGGGTGAAAGCTTTTCCAGCGCTCTAAGGGCAGATCCTGCAGCAGGATCCCCTCTGCCATACAGGTACGCACGATCTGGCCCACTAGATCGTGGGCGCTGCGAAAGGGGATCCCTCTGCGCACCAGGTAGTCGGCCACATCGGTGGCGTTGGAGAAATCTTCCCGTACGGCGGCCTCCATGCGTTGGGTTTGGAATTGGATGCCTTCCCGGAGCAGGATTATCATCGCCTCCAAGCAGGCCTTTACAGTATCAACGGTATCGAAGAGCCCCTCTTTGTCCTCTTGCAAATCTTTGTTGTAGGCCAGAGGCAGCCCCTTCAAGGTGACCAGCAGAGCTTGGAGATGGCCGAACACCCGCCCTGTCTTGCCCCGCACCAATTCCGGCACATCGGGATTCTTCTTCTGGGGCATGAGGCTGGAGCCGGTAGCACAGGCATCGGTGAGGGCGACAAAGCCAAACTCCTGCGTGGCCCAGAGGATGATCTCTTCCGAGAGACGGCTGAGATGCACCAGAATCAGGCTGGCGGCAGCGTGGAACTCCACAAGGAAGTCGCGGTCGCTCACCGCATCCAGGCTGTTGGCGCTGATGCGCTCAAACCCCAGCAGATGGGCAACAAGCTGCCGGTCGATGGGCAAGGAAGTGCCAGCCAAGGCCCCGGATCCCAGGGGGCAGACGTTGACCTCTTCCCGCACCCGCCCCAAGCGTTGCCAGTCCCGCCAGAGCATTTCTTCGTAGGCTAGGAGGTGGTGGGCCAAGCTAATGGGCTGGGCCCGCTGCAGGTGGGTGTAGCCAGGTAGGAGCGTCTCCACGTGCTGGTCGGCCAAGTCCAACAAAACCCCCCGCAGCTCCCAGAGGAAGTGCCGGATAGCGTCGATTTGATCCCGTAGGTAAAGGCGCAGGTCGGTGGCCACTTGGTCGTTGCGGGAGCGCCCCGTGTGCAGTTTTTTGCCCACTTCCCCCACCAAGGCCACCAGGCGGCGCTCGACGGCGTAGTGGACATCTTCCGCCTCAGGGTCAGGCTGGAAGATGCCCTCGGCAACTTCCTTCTGGATCCGCTCCAGCCCCTGCCGAATTTGCTCTGCCTCTTCGCGGCTCAAGATGCCGCAAGCCCCCAGCATCTGCACGTGGGCCAGGGATCCGGCCACATCGTAGGGCAAAAGGCGAATATCGAAGCCGATGCTGGCGTTGAAGCGGGCAATCTGAGGGTGCAGGGATCCCGCAAAGCGTCCGCTCCAGGGGCGCGGGGTGGAAGGTGCCGTCGGCTGGGACATGGACTCGGAAGGAGGATAGGGATCGACCACCACAGAAAGACTCGTCTAAAAAAAGTAAGCAAAGCGGCGACGGCCAAGGCGCCGCCACCTCAGGGCCAAGGAATCCGAGCGCCACCGCCTCTAGTGGGAGCTAGTGATGCTCTTGAGCATGTAGCCCGCCACGATTCCTATCAAAAGCGCCCAAATTTGGCCCGATTCCACGAAGTTGTTCCAACCCCTGCGGATATCGGCCAGCACGTCCTGCCGGAACACCTGGGCGACAATCACTTCCGTCTGCAAGGCCGGCGAGGCCGGCAAGTAAACCGAGGAGAGCTCGGAGCCAGGAGCAGTGAAGTGCATGCTTATACCTCAGGCAAAGGTCAACTAGGAAAGCGGGCCACCACCCAAGAGGCTTCCCTAGCTAGAGAGTACCCTTAGTTTGAACCTTCGTAGCTAGCTTGGCTCAGAATCGGGCAATACTTTCAACACCACCAGCGTTGTATCGTCCACCGGCTCAGGCCGCAGGGAAATCTCATCCTGAAACAAGAGCTCCGGATCCGCCGGCGGCTCTGGGACAACAGGACGGGATCCCTGGCGGCCCCGGAAGGCGTCCATCTGCTCAAAAAGGTTCTCCAAGATCTCCTCGGGCGACTCGTAGCGACTGGCAGCATGTTGAATGGCGTCCATCAAGCCTGAGGTCTCCAGCCGCTCCCCGCGGGTATTGGCGGCCTCGACATAGCCATCGGTGTAATAGACTACAACATCTCCCGGCTGCAGTTGCACGCAGGCTTCCGAGTATTGGCTGTGTTCCTCTAAGCCAATCAGCGCTCCTTCTGTGTCTAGGGGCTGGATGTCGCGGGTGCGGGCCCGCCACCAGAGGGTGGGGTTATGGGCAGCGTTGCTAAAACAGAGGCGACGGGAGCGGGGATCGTATTCTGAGTAAAACAGGCTGATGAAGCGATTGGAGTTTTCCAGATCGCTGTACATGGCCCGGTTGAGATGTTGGAGAACGCGGGCCGGCGAGTGGCGGTTGAGGGCTTCTGCCCGCACCATGGCACGGGTCATGCTCATCAACATGCCGGCAGGGACACCTTTGCCCATCACGTCCCCAATCACGATGGCCAAGCGAAAGTCTTCGGATGGTTCAGAGGAAGGGGCCAGGGATCCAACCGGCTCATCGGCGGCGGCCTCAGAGTTTTCCGGCCGCTCGCTGGGGATCTTGATGAAATCATAGTAGTCGCCCCCCACCTTGCTGGCCACGCGGCAGCGGGCCGCCAGCCGAATGCCCTTGACTTGGGGGTAGTGGCGGGGCAGCAGTTGGGTCTGGATGTAGGAGCCAATCTCCATTTCTTTTTCCAGAGCCATTTTGCGGCGTAAGGCCGCCGTCAAGCGCTCGTTCTCGATGGCCACGCCCGCTTGGTCAGCCACCAACCGCAGCAGTTGTTGGCGACGTTCATTCCACTGGTAGCCGGGCTGACGGCTGAAGACGTACAGGCGCCCCTGGACGGAGCTGCGAATCAACAGCGGCGTCCCGAACAGGCGCACATCTGGCCCCAGGCTCTGGCGCAGGCGTTCGTCCAAGAGATGTTCCAAGGCCGGGATCTTCACCGACAGGGATCCCTCGGTTTTTAAAATCGGCTCCTGAGCCGACAGAGCTTGGGCGATCTGCTCCATCTCGGCGCGAATCTGCTCACGCCGGTTCAGATCCGAACAATGCAGTTGATCCAACTGAATAGTGCCGTTGGGGTTGAACAACACCAGCGCTCCGCCCTCGGCATCGGTGAGTTGGCTGGCCACAAAAGCAGTGAGCTCTAGGATCTGGTTTAGGTTGTTGAAGGAGCGCAGGGCAAAGGCCAATCCCCCTAGCAAATACAGCATCGGCTGCTGTTCTGTCCCCAGCTCTACCACCGGCTCCGGCTTCGGCGGGGCGGGCAAGATGGCCGGTTTCACTTCCGTCAGCTCCCTCTCCTCCAAGGCCGCCTCGGGCTCCTCCTCTGGGCCAACTTGAGCCGAGCGCAGATCGCCCTGCTCATCAAGGGGCGACAGCGACGCAGCCGGAACGTTGGTGGGAAAGGAGTTTCTGTCCGCACCTTGGGCAAGCAGAGACTCTGACCAGGACAAACCCGACAGCCCGGCAGGGGGCTGCGCCGGAAAGGCTTTTTGCGGGCCGTGCTCATCCATCGGGAAGTTAGAGGAAATCCCTTGGAGACATAACGATGCAGTTTAGCAAAAATATCAGAAGCTCTATCACAAAAGTTTTAGCCCAATCCCAGTAGTCCTCCTTACGCCCGGCGGCGCTGACGGGACCCCTGACTCAGCTCCTGGTAGAGCTGCTCCAACTGGCTAAGGTTGTGGCTGAGGGTATAGCGCTCCAGCACCCGCTGGCGGGCTTTCATCCCCAGCAGTTGCGTAAATTCCCGTTGATCCCGCAACAGAGGCAGTAGCGTTTGCAGCTCCACCGTCACCCGCCCCGGATCCAACAGGATCCCGGCTCCATCGGCCAAAACCTCGCCATCGGCCCCGACGTCGGTAGCCACTGCCGCTACCCCACAGGCCATCGCCTCCAGCAGCGACAAAGACAGCCCCTCAATCAAGGAGGGCAGAATGAACACGTCGGATCCGCGCAGGATCTCGATGCGCTGCTGCTCGTCGGCAACGTAGCCCAGCCAGTGGATCCCGTGCTGGCGGGTGTAGAAAGGCTTGAGGGTATTGAGCAGGGGTCCATCCCCCACAATCAGGAGGCCACACTTCTCACCCATTTGAGCCTGCTTCCAGGCTTTGAGCAGGGCCTCGACATTTTTTTCCGGTGAGATCCGTCCTTGGTAGACAAAGACCCGCTCCAGCCCCAACCGTTGCTTCAGGGTGGAGGGCCCCGGCGAATACTTATCCACGTCGACGCCGTTGGGGATGACCACCACCTGCTCGCGGCTCACCCCCAGCCTGACCAAGATCTGCCGCTGTGTTTCCGAGAAGACGATGGTGCGGTCGTAGTGGGCCAAACAAGGGGCATAGAGCTGATAAGCCAGGTATTGGGTGCGGGAGGCGATGTTGCGCCGCCGCCGGTCGAAGGCCGGGTGGAAGGTAGCCACCAGGGGCTGGTTCAGCTCGGCACAGATCTCCGGCAGGACAAAATCGATGGGAGAAATCGTCAGCGAGGCATGCACCAGATCCGGCTGCAATTCCCGTAGGGCTTGGGTCAGCAACCGCCGGGCGTTGGGAGCCGGGATTGTGTAAATCTGCGACTTGTACAGACAGGGCAGGGAAACATCCCGCCCCGCCAGCTCAGCATGCCAACGGCTCCCCCGACGGGATCCCTCTACAGCAGGGGCCTCCAGGCTGGGGGAGGGGCTTTCGTTGGTGAAATGGAAAAAGCTCACCTGATGTCCCCGCTCCAAAAGGCCGTTGGTTACCTCACGGCTATAGGTGACGTTGCCACAGAAAGGTGCCTTCTTGCCTATCCAGGCGATGTGCATGGGCGGATCCCTACGGCGCCAGAACGCTGATCTGCAACGGGATGTGCGATTCAAAGCCTCTATAAGGGTAGCAGACTCGCATCCCACGTCGGCCCGCTGCTCCCCTCTCAGGGGAGAAACCTAGACCGACAAGGCATTGACAGATACCCAGCCCTACGCCGCAGCTATCCAGCAGAAAAACTTATCTGTGCCCCTCTCTGCCCAGCAGACCCCAGAGGTACAGCCCCGCCGACCCGGTCAGGGCTGCCAGGCCGAGAAACGTCCAGGCAAGGCCGAAATACGTTTCCGCCACCCCCGCCAAAACCAGCGGCAAACTGAGAGCAATGTTGACCGCATTGTTCTGCAGTCCAAAAACCTTGCCGCGCAGATGTTCGGGGGTCTCCTCCTGGAGCAGGGTTTGCATGGGCACCGCCACCAACGCCCCTCCACAGCCCAGCAGGGCAATCCAAGCCAAGCTGGGAAACAGCTTCCCCTCCGTCCAGGACAAGGCCGCCAAGGACAGACACAGCAACAGGGATCCCAGCCCACTCCAGGCGCGACGGCTCACCTGCCGGCCTGTATGCCCCACCCAAAAGGCGCCAATGGCCATGCCCAGGCCGGCAGCCGCCAGCAACACCCCAAACTGATCTGCCTCCAGCTCCGCCGTCACCTCGGCCATGCGCACCGCCAAGACCGCCAGCGCCGCAAACAGCGAGTAGAGCACCACCATTTGCAGCAGGGCCGCGCGGATCAAGGGCATTTGCCCGATGTATTGCAGGCCCAGCTTGAGATCTTCCCAGAGATGGGGGGCCTGCCAAGGCCGGGGCTCCAGCCTCTCGTGGGGTTGCAACAGCAGCAGCAGGGATCCCGCCAACAGGTAGGCTCCCCCCACCAACAGCTCTGGCCCTACCTCCCAGCCGGGCAACCACGCGCGCACCCAGCGATCCGCCAGCGTTAATAGGGGCTCGCCAATGGCAAAGCCGACGATCAGCGAAGCCATCATCGTCGTGGTGTAGAGGGAGTTGGCCGCCAACAGCTCCCGCCTAGGCAGGATCAGCGGCAGAGTGGCCTGTTCGGCAGGAGCAAAAAACTGGGTCAAGACAGAGACGGCAAAGCTCACCAGCAACAGGCTGCCAAAGCCCAAAGGGATCCCTGGCCAAAGGTCACGCCCGGCGGTAAGCCAGAGCAGCGGCGGCAACAGCAGCACCAGGATCCCGCGCACCACGTTGGAGAGCACCAGCACCCCCTTCTTGGGCCAGCGATCCACAAACACCCCTGCCAGACTGCCCAACAACACCGCCGGCAGCGTAAAAGCCAGCATAACCGCCGCCACCCAGCCGCTGATGGAGGCCCCTTCCGGCTGAAACTGCCTCGAGATCAACCCAATCAGCAGCACCAACAACACCTTGTCGGCCAACTGGGAAAACACCTGCCCCATCCACAGCAGCAGGAAGTTGGGTCGACGCAGGACGGCAGCAAAGTTTCCCAGGCCTGTCCCTGAGAAAGGGGAATCCACTTGGCTATCCTCTTTGGGATCCTGGGGAGGGGGCTCTGGCAAGGGATCCCCCGACGAACACTTCAGCGAGCCGGAGGGGGGACTTGCCGGCGGCTCAAGTGGGGGGGCCTCTGACTTCAGCACCTCAGTTGAAGGAAATGTGAAAGGAAGATCCCGAAGATGAGAAGTCCGGTGGCAGACCTCCACCTCCTCTTCCGGCCAGTCCCATCGTTGCTCCAAAGTCATGGTGCCCCCGTCCAGCATATCCCTCTCTCCCGCCTTGGCTTTCCCTGCCGCGCTCCAGCATTACCGCTGCTGGCTTGGGAGAGGTGCCCTAATCTTAAATCTTGACCTAGCCTGCAATCAAACTGGCCTCCCCTCCAGGGGAGCTTACCCCTGGCCGCCCAAGTTGTGCCTCCCCCCTGAGCAAGCCGCTAAGGCGATGGTGGGGAAAGGCTATCAGCTTTCTGACAACGATAGGGAGCGCAAGGGATCCGGGATCGACTCGCTGGGGGCTACAAAGCTGCCCTTTTCCACAAAAGTGAGGCGCAGCGCCAGCCAACGGATGAAATCCTCATTGGTCGAGACCACTGCCCCCAGCGGCTCCTTCAACTTGTTGCGTAGGAGCCTTAACTCTGGAGCTTCCATGAAAGCCGGCTGGGGCACCCAAAAGAAATCGATGGGGCGATGGTGCTCCTCATAGTGTCGGCGACGCTCCTCCAGCACTTCCTCCAGAGGTTCAGAGCGCAAAAAAGACAGACTGGCAACAATAAAGTGGTAGGTGGTGGGCTCAGCAGCAGGCATACTCTGAAAAGTGTAAGATTCAAACGCCTAGAGGGGGGTTCCTGGCAAAAACACAACTTCTCCCGCCGGCTCTTGCCTAGAGTTGCCAACTTTAACCTACTGGCAGGATTAGTTGGCAGACTTGAGTAAATGCAGGGCCGGATCGCGAGATCTGCGGAGGGACTGGCAGTCTTGCAACTGCCGGAGGACAGGTAGCCGCGCTATCACTTCCTCAGGGGACATAGAGTGCTCTGAAGCCTGCTTGAGGATAGGCAGAGCTTGAGCTGCCCATTCCTGCGCCCAGAGGGGAGTTGAAGGGGTTTCCCCCTGCTCCAAGAGTTCCTGGCAGAGGGCAGTCGAGCGCTCCAAGTCGCCGCTTCCCTGATAAGCCATAACCAGGGCTACCCGCGCCAAAGCGCATTCCTCAGGATCTATCCTGGAACCGTTGCGCTCTTTCTGGCGGGGTGAGCTCTCCTGAATCGAGCAGCAGTAGCAGAAAGACTCGAGAAGGTTGATCGCCTCTAAGTAGCGCTCCTGCTTGAGAGCAGTGATGCCGGCACGGAGGGATCCATACGGAGGGGACATGAGCCTAAGTATAAGATAAGAAAGGATTCCGACCGCCTTGCACTGAAGGGCGTTGATGACTTAGCTTCTTATCCGAGGTTTCGTGTCTGATACTACTATACAGCTTTTGGCCAAGCGACCGCGAATCTCCTTACCCTCTTAAGCTTTTGGCAAGGGCGCTCAACTCTTACGGGCCAAGATATAAGTGCTGACGTAGTGGGTTTCTCGGCGCAACACCTCACAGCCTGCCTGCTGCAGGCGCACCCCCAGATCATCGCGGATGTAGTCCCGGTAGTAGGGTTCGTGGAAGGTTTGCACAAAAGCTTCCATCGTCTCCTCCAGCTCGGGCGAATCCAGCAGTTGCACCGAATCGCAGATGACAATGACGCCCCCCGGCTTCACCACCCGGCTCATCTCATTGATGACATTTTGCCGGGCTGGGCTGGGCAGTTCGTGGAAGAGAAACACGCTGACAACCGCAAGGACTCCGTCCCGCTGACGCGAACAGAAAAGCAAGCAGAACCTTGGAGCTTTGCCTCAAGGAACTGTCTAGAGGTGTCTTGACAGCGTCTTTACGAGTTCGTTGTTGAACGGCGTAAGAATTCCCCACCTTTAGGCGGTGGGAGGGTCAACCCCCGCCCTCCCTCAGATGTGGTTTCCAGAGAGTTTCTTGGGCAAAACTTGCCAGTTGCCAGCCCTGACCCTGAACCCCGATCTGAGCGGCAAGCCGGTATGATAATGCCGATCACCCCTTGGCCCCAGAATCTATGGGATCCCAATTTAAACGGGTTGCGGGCGCCGTTACCGCCCCACGAGGGTTCCGCGCTGCTGGCGTGGCTGCCGGCCTCAAGCCCTCTGGAGCTGCCGATCTGGCTTTGATCGTCTCTGACTGCAATGCAGTGGGGGCTGGCGTTTTCACTACCAACCAGGTCAAGGCCGCTTGTGTTACCTATAACCAAAGGATCCTCGCCCAAGGGCAACCGGTGCGGGCCATCCTTTGCAACGCCGGCCAAGCCAACGCCTGTACAGGAGAAGAAGGGGAGCGCAACAACACCCAACTGGCTCTCTGGGTAGGAGAACGGCTGGGGATCCCGGCCCAACAGGTGCTCACTGCCTCGACAGGGGTGATCGGGCGGCAATTGGAAATGGCCAAAATCGAGGCAGCCCTGCCCCGCCTGATCGACAGCCTCTCGCCCATAGGAGGAGAGAGCGCCGCCCGCGCCATCCTCACCACCGACCTGGTAACCAAGAGTACAGCCCTAGAGGCCGAGATCGACGGCTACACCATCCGGGTGGGAGGCATTGCCAAGGGATCCGGCATGATCCACCCCAACTTGGCGACGATGCTGGCTTTCTTGACCTGCGACGCGGCTGTAGATCCCCACCTGTGGCAGCAGCTCCTCCAGCAGGCTGCC
>NZ_JANSIR010000041.1:15880-33177 GCF_047462155.1 Synechococcus sp. OH2 | reverse complement strand
ATGACATGGTACTGGCCCTGGCCAATGGCCAAAGCGGGATCCCCCCCCCTGCAGGCCAGCACGGAAGCGGCCCAGACTCTGGCGGAGATGGTCGTTCAGGTCTGCATTGACCTGGCCAAGGCCATTGCCCGCGATGGGGAAGGGGCCACCAAGCTGCTGGAGATCCGGGTGCAGGGAGCTCCCAACGATAGGTCAGCCCGGCAGATGGCCCGCGTGATCGCCAGCTCTCCCCTGGTGAAGGCAGCAGTTTTTGGCAATGATCCCAACTGGGGACGAGTAGCCGCCGCTGCTGGGCGGTCTGGGATCCCCTTTGACAGCCGTCGCTTGGAGGTTCGCCTGGGGGATTTTCTGCTGTTGCAGGGGGGAATGCCTTTGGCTTTTGATCGCCAGGCAGCCTCCGAGTACCTAAAGAAAGGAGACCCAGTAATCTTCACCGTGGATCTCCACCAGGGATCTGGCCAGGGCGTTGCCTGGGGCTGCGATCTCAGCTACGACTACGTACGCATCAACGCCGAGTACACCACCTAGACAGCCCGCGGCAGCCAGAAGAACTAGAAGCTGAGGCTCTCCCAGGAGACGTTGATGTCTTCCAGGAGCAGCGACTTGTTGTAGATCTGCAGGATGATCAGCAAAAAGATGCCAAACAGCACCATAAAGACCGCCATCAGAGGTGTGGTGCCCCAGCCAGGGGCCACCTTGCCGTATTCCGAGTTGAGGGGACGCAGCAGATCGCCCAGTTTGGTACGAATAGCCATAGGTTCTCGCGCTAGGTCAAAGAGAGGACAGGTTTACCCAGTCGGAGGTCAGCACGGCGGCAGATCCCAGCCAGACAGCCTCCTTTTAAGATCACGCTAACAGAATCTGGTCACTTCCCTTTGCCGCCGGCAATGAATTGTAAACTTGTGTAATATGTAGGGAGATTCTCTCAGAATTGAAGAGTTAGCTATGGAATCCACCCTTTCGCTGGTTGTGGCCATTGCGGCGACAACCATCTGCATCACCGCCTTTGCCATCTACACGGCCTTTGGCCCCCCTGCCAAAAACTTGCAGGATCCCTACGAGATGCACGAGGATTGAAGCCGGTCGTTTTGCGGTTCCAGTGCATGCCTGCTCGGTTACCCTCTCGTCTCCCCTTCCACAAATACCAAGGCCTGGGGAACGACTTCATCTTGGTGGACAACCGCCACCAGTCCCAGCCCTGTCTGACTCCAGAAGAGACCGTTGCCCTGTGCAACCGCCGCTTTGGCGTGGGGGCAGATGGGGTTATCTTCCTGCTGCCGGGGCAGGCGGGGGCCGATTTCAGCATGCGCCTGTTCAACAGCGACGGCTCGGAGGCGGAAATGTGCGGCAACGGGATCCGCTGTTTGGCCCGCTTTTTACAGGATCTGGGGATCCCCGCTCAGGATGGTGCCTACCAGATCCACACCTTGGCGGGGCGGATTGTGCCGCGGGTGCAGCCCGATGGCCTGGTGACAGTGGACATGGGGATCCCTCGCCTGTTGGCCCAGCAGATTCCCACCACGCTGGCCGGGCCAGAGGAGAAGGTGATTCGGCAACCGCTCCCAGTGGCCGGGCGGGAGTGGCCGGTGACGGCGGTGAGCATGGGCAACCCCCATTGCGTGGTCTTTCTCGAGGAGGAGGGATCCCTGGAAGAGCTGGATCTGGAAAGGGTAGGCCCCCTGTTTGAGCATCACCCCGCCTTTCCGGAGCGCACCAACACCGAATTCGTGCAGGTGCTCAGCCCTAACCGCCTGCGGCTGCGGGTTTGGGAGCGAGGGGCAGGGGCGACGCTGGCCTGTGGAACAGGGGCTTGTGCCGCCCTAGTAGCTGCCGTCTTGGAAGAGCGGGCCAAGCCCCAAGCCACGGTAGAGCTGCCGGGAGGCAGCCTGGAGGTTCGCTGGGATCTTGACACCCAACACGTGTGGATGACAGGGCCAGCCCTGCCCGTTTTCAGCGGCACCACCGCCGATTGAGAGGTCTCAGGATCCCAGCCCCAGCAGGAGAAGAGCCAGCAGGGTGAGAATCCCATAGGCAGTGCTCCAACCCTGCCGCCAGATCAACGCCACTGCCAGGCCCAACAAGACCAGCCCCAGCCCCAGGCCGAGGCGTAGGAACAGAGGATGAACCCACTGGTTGAGGGAGCGTTTGAGCCAGGGGAAGATCACCCCCAAGCCGAAGGCCAACGCCACTGGGATCCAGTCGATCCCGCTCGTCCGCTCCCAGCCCAGCAGGTAGAGGCCACCCAGGCAAAGGCCCAAGCCAAAAAGCAGCACCCGCATGGTGGGATAGTCTTGCCGGTAGCTGGAGGCGCGGCTCCAAGCTCCCTCCGGCCTGCTCAGGGTCAACGGCTCAACCACAAAGCTTTCACTCCACTCCGGCGCTGCTTCAGTTTGACCACGGCACCAGAGGTAGACGTTGACTTTGCGCAACCCCTGCAGCAGTGAGGCCTCGACAGCGCTGCGCACCACCTCCATCACCTGCAGCGTGTCCACCACATCGCCGGGCAGCCGTTCCAGCAGCACATTCAGCACCTGACCCTTCAGCTCGGCGCGGCCAAACAGCCGCAGATCGGCTAGCTTGTAGTCGAGGATTTGGTTTAAGGTCTTGAGCTGGTGGCGCATGGATCCCGGCACCCAGCCGTTTTAAGGTTGTCCATAGCTTTGCTAAACCAGTTTAGCGGTTGGGAAGAGGCAGGGGAAAAGCGGGATCCAAGGCCGTCAAACGCGCGTGCGAATGCACTGGCGAATGCGGAGGTTAGATTGCTCCAGATCGGCGAACCCGCTCAGGAGGGTGCCTTGACTGTCCAAAAGCAGCAAGGCGGCCTGGCGGCGAAAATCGATCCCGGGCAGCACCTCGGCAGCCACCTCCTGCAGTTTTTGGATGGCTGATCCCTCGAAATCGACCGAGACATAGACAAACGGAGAAACCAAGCGGGGATCCGTCGGCACGCTGTCTCGAATGGCCTGCAAAACCAAATTGCGCACCAGCAGCAGCCCCCTGCCGTCTATCAGCACGATCCGGCGCAGGCGGGGATTTTGCCCAAACTCCAGGGCCAAACTTTTGGAGAGGGCCTCCGCTTGGGAGCGAGTTTGGCTGTTGGTCAAGATCAGCACCTGCAGGCCGTCGGAACTGCTTAAGTCAAGTGGATCCCCGGCAACGCTTTCCAGCTTGAGATCAAGAGAGGCGTTGGGACTGCCCTTGCTGGGGCAGTTGCCGGCTTGAGCTGGAGCCAACGGGCCCGCGGAGAGGAGAGCAAAGGTAGCAACCCCCAAAGCGATCAGTCTTTTTGGAAAGCCAAGCGGGCAGCAATTAGGTGGGGCCCCGCAACTAAGCAAAACTCGTTTCATAGCAGCAAGTTCTGGGGTGAGCTGGCCAAATCTTAACTAATCTTCATCTTTAGCTTTGGCGCTCTAGAGTACCTTTTGGGCTTCCCAAGCCTGTTGGGTTGCCAGCCAGCCTGCGCCCATAATGGAAAGCAGTTTCTCGTTGGCGGCAGATATGACTTCTGGCTCCTTGTTGGATGGCCTCAATCCTTCTCAACGCCAAGCGGTGCAACACTTTTGCGGCCCCTTGCTGGTGGTGGCGGGGGCAGGTTCCGGCAAGACGCGCACCCTTACCCACCGCATCGCCTACCTCATCCGCCACTATCGGGTGGATCCGGAGGAGATTTTGGCTGTTACCTTCACCAACAAGGCCGCCCGCGAAATGAAGGAGCGCATCGAGCAGCTTTTTGCCGAGCAGGAGGCACAGGAGCAGTTTGGGATCCCGCTTGCGCAACTGGAGCCGGCCCAGGCAACGCGCTTGAAGTCCAGCGTTTACCGCCGCTGGATTAAGCCCCTCTGGATCGGCACGTTCCACAGCCTATTTGCCCAAGTCTTGCGCCTGGAGATTGAAAAGTACCAGGATCCCAAGGGACGCAAGTGGACTCGTGACTTCTCAATTTTCGATGAGTCGGACGCCCAATCCCTGGTTAAAGAGATTGTAACTAAGCAACTCAATTTAGATGAGCGCCAGTTCGATCCAAGATCGGTGCGGTACGCCATCAGCAAGGCAAAAAACCAGGGTTGGACTCCCGCCGATCTGGAGCGACACCAGCCCAACTTCCGGGGCCGCATCCTGGCTCAGGTTTACGAGCTCTACGAAGATCAACTGGCGGCCAATAACGCCCTCGACTTCGACAACTTAATTTGGATCCCGGTACAGCTGTTTCGCCAAAATGAGCAGGTCTTGGCTTACTGGCACCAGCGCTTCCGGCACATTCTAGTGGACGAGTACCAAGACACCAACCGCACCCAGTATGAGCTGATCCGGCTGCTGGTCACCAACGGCGAGACCCGCAGATCTCAGTTGGATTGGAAAAACCGGTCGATCTTTGTCGTGGGAGATGCAGATCAAAGCATCTATCGCTTTCGTGGGGCAGACTTCACCATTTTGCTGGAGTTTCAAGAGACCTTTGGCGATGGCCTCCCAGATGACGATACCCGCACCCTGATCAAGCTGGAGGAAAACTATCGCTCTACAGCTACTATTTTGCAGGCAGCTAACGTCCTCATTGAGAAAAACACCGAGCGCATTGATAAAGTTCTCCGGCCAACTCGCCCCTTGGGCAATCCCATCGTTTGCTACCAGGCGGAGGACGAGATCGCTGAGGCTGAGTTTGTAGTCAACACCATCCGCAGGTTACACAGCCAAAATCCCAACTTTTCCTGGGGAGATTTTGCCATTCTCTACCGCACCAATGCCCAGTCTCGCCCCTTTGAAGAGGTTCTGCTGCGCTGGGGGATCCCTTACACGGTGGTGGGCGGGCCGCGATTTTACGATCGCAAAGAAATTAAGGATGTGCTGGCCTATTTGCGGGCTGTGCTCAACCCTGCTGACTCTTTTAGCCTGCTGCGTATTATCAATGTGCCGCGGCGGGGCATTGGCAAATCAACCCTGGACAAGCTCACCGAAGCGGCGGCTGCCTTAAATGTACCCCTGTGGACTATCCTTAGCGACGAGGCTGCTGTAACCAACCTGGTGGGGCGTTCGGCCAAGCCGGTTCTTCAGTTTGCCGAGCTTATCCAGCATTGGCAAAAACAGATGGCCCAGGTTTCGGCTGCCGCCCTCCTGGAGGGGCTGCTGCGGGATTGCGGCTATCTGGAAGATCTCAAGGCCCAGGGCACAGAAGAGGCCGAGCAAAGGATCGCCAACGTGATGGAACTCTACAACGCGGCCCGCCAATTTGAAGAAGAACAGGAGGATCCCAGCCTTGAGGCTTTCTTGAGCAATGTATCTTTGGCTTCGGATTTGGACAACCTTCAGGAGGGAGCTGAGAAAGTTTCGTTGATGACGTTGCACGCTTCCAAAGGTCTGGAGTTCCCGGTCGTATTTTTGGTGGGGGTAGAGCAGGGACTATTTCCCAATTTTCGGGCTTTGGAGGATCCCGCTGCTTTGGAAGAAGAACGGCGCCTCTGCTACGTGGGCATCACCCGCGCCCGTGAGCAATTGTTTATCTGCCACGCCAGCGAACGGCGGCTCTACGGCAACCGCGAATCTGCCATCCCCTCTCTATTTTTGAGTGAGCTGCCCCAAGAGCTGATCCAATGGGAGAGAGGCAGGGGGCTTTCGTTCTCCGCGGACAACATGGCTGCAGCCACGCCCAAGGCCAAGACCGCTCGCCGTCAGGGCCCCCAGCAGTGGGCGGTGGGAGATCGCCTGCAACACCCCAAATTTGGCCAGGGGCAAATTACTCACATCTTTGGTAGTGGCGACCAGGTTACCTTGGCCGTGAAATTTCCCGCCGTTGGCCGAAAAATTTTGGATCCCCGCATCGCGCCCATTCAAAAGCTCAGCTAGCTAGCTGGACTCAAAGGGGCTGTAGATGCCGGGTGGGCAGTCCAAAAAGAGAGGATTACTGCAAGTCTAGGAACCGCTCGCGGGAACGACGGACTTGCTGACCTGGCATGACACCTGAAGGGGGAACTTTGCGGCTGCTTGCGCCAGGGAGATGGCTCAGGGCCGTGGGGCAACCGTTTTCTGACTAGGAAGGATGCTAGTCTGGTGAAGCAGAAACTTTGGGCAGTGGCAGCTCCCGCCTGGCAGGGCTTAGCGGCAGAGGATGTCCCTGCCAGGAGCATCTTGGCAAGAGAAGCATGTAGTGGGCCGGCGCTTTTCCTTGAGGGGGGGGCAGGGCTAAGATAGCGGGAAAGGTTTCGTTACCCGTCGGCCCATGACCCTTGCCTCTGAGACCGAATCCTCGCAGCAAGCTCCGTCAACGCCTGAGCCTGCTCGGGTGCCAGATCCGGAGTTTCCCTACGAGGTCGAGATGACCTTGATGGAGCATCTGGAGGAGTTGCGCAGCCGCCTCTTGGCCAGTGTAATTGCGGTGGCCTTATGTATCGTCGCCTGTTTTCTGGTGGTGAACCGCATCGTCGCCCTGCTGGAGGTGCCTGCTCAAGGGGTGACCTTCTTGCAACTGGCGCCGGGCGAGTATTTTTTCGTCTCTATGAAGGTGGCGGCCTATTCGGGGCTGCTCTTGGCCACGCCCTTTGTGCTTTACCAAATTGCCCGCTTTGTCTTGCCGGGGCTGAGCGTGAAGGAGCGCAGGCTGCTGGGGCCGGTGGTGTTGGGATCCAGCCTTTTGTTTGTGGCTGGCTTGGTCTTCGCCTATTACCTCCTCATTCCGGCGGCGCTCAACTTCTTCATTCGCTATGGCGAAGGGGTGGTGGATCAGGCCTGGTCCATCGACCGCTACTTTGAGTTTGTGCTGCTGCTGATGTTCAGCACTGGCTTGGCCTTTCAGGTGCCGATTTTGCAGGCGCTGCTGGGAGCCTTGGGTCTGGTAACTGCTGAGCAGATGTTCAAGGGTTGGCGCTATGTTGTCCTGGGTTCGGTGGTGGCGGGAGCCGTTCTCACCCCTTCGACGGATCCCCTCACCCAAAGTCTCTTGGCTGGCGCCGTGACGTTCCTGTACTTGTTCGGCATTCTGCTGGTGAAGCTACTTGGCAAATGACCCACGGCTGTAGGTGCTAGTTCTGGCCTCTGGATTTTCCGAGCCAAGGGTAGAGGTACTGCTTTCCGAGAGCTCTGAGCCGGGGGGCAAGGGCTGTCTGCGGGAAAAAGGAGCCTGGATATCTTTGCTTCTGACCATGGTGGCGGTGGTTTGGCTGGGATCCGCCCTGGCCTACGGGAGTACCCTCCGCGCCATCATCTCTGACCACCTGCTGAGCTGCTGCTTTTGTCTGATTGTATGATTTTTGGCTTGAAAACAACTCTTTATCCGGCCAGCACTTACGATCCCTCCTATCCGGTTGGCAGCTACTGGGACAGCACGATCGCGGATCCCAGTTGGCGATATCCGGCGCCTTTGCAAGGCTCGGTTGAGGCCGAGGTGGCTATCCTGGGGGGAGGATTGACGGGGTTGTCGACGGCCCTGCACCTGGCCCGCGATCACGGTATCTCGGCCTGTCTGCTGGAGGCGGGATCCCTGGGCTGGGGGGCCTCGGGGCGCAACGGCGGTTTCTGCGGCGTGGGGGCGAGCTACCTTACCCACACCCAGATGGTACGGCGGATAGGCCTGGCAGAGACGGAGCACTACTACCGGGATCAGCGGCAGGCAGTAGAAACCGTCCAAGAGCTGGCTACTACCGAGGGCTTTTCCCTAGATGCCCAGGGTCAAGGTTGGTACGCGGTGGCCCACCGCCCCAGCGCTTGGCGGGAATTGGAGGCCGAGTACCAAATCTACACCCAGGTGGCCGGCTACCCGGCCCAGCTCCTCAGCCCCAAAGAGCTGCGGGAACGGGGCTTCGATAGCCAAGAGAACCATGGCGCTCTGCACATCGGAGTGGGGTTTGGCCTCAACCCCCTCAAGCTTATCCAAGGGCTAGCCCAGGCAGCTCAAAGGTGGGGGGCGCGATTGCACAGCGCCAGCCCTGTTGTCGCTTGGGAAAAGACGGGATCCCAACACTTCTGCCATACGCCGGGGGGAACGGTGCGGGCGCGGCACCTGGTTATCGCCACCAATGGCTACACTCCAGGGGCTCTGTATCCCCAACTGGCGGGATCCCTGTTGCCGGTGCTTTCCAACATTCTGGTCACCCGGCCTCTGACGCCTGCAGAGCGAAGGGCTCAGGGCTGGTGGGATCCGACGCCAATCTACGACACACGACGGCTGCTGTTCTACTACCGTCTCCTGCCGGACGGGCGCCTGCTGTTTGGGGGGCGGGGCGGCACCCGCAATACTCCGGCAGAACGACAGCGCCTGCAGGCTTGGATGACTCGGCAGCTTTACCGTCTCTTTCCCGCCTGGGAGGGGGTGGAGATCGAGTACGCTTGGAACGGCCTGGTCTGCCTTTCGCGGCAGCTTCACCCCCATATCGGTTCTTCGCCGACGGATCCCAGCTTGTGGTATGGCCTGGCCTACCATGGCAGCGGCGTGGCCACAGCGGTGTGGGCGGGCAAAATCCTAGCCCAGGAGGTGGCCGGCGTCCGACCCCAGATTAGCGCCCTCTTTCGCCAGCCGCCGCGCGTTTTCCCTTTCCCCTGGCTGCGGCTTCACTACCTGCGGCTGGGGTATCTTTGGTGGCAGTTGACGGATGGGTAGCTCCTCCAAGTGTGCGGGGGATCCCTCTGTTCGGTGGAGCAGTCCTGCCTTAGCCTAGTCATAGTTTGGCCAGAGAAATGTTGCCTGTCGTCGCTCCTGAGGTACCCCGTGCTGTTCCCGTCTTGCCGTCGGCCTGCCCCGGATCCCTCTTCTCTTGCAGCCCGTCGCCGCCAGCGGCTCTCGCCAGCAGGGCAGCGGCTAGGATTGGCACTGCTGCTTGGCTTGCCCACTATGTTTTGGCCTTGGCCCGGATTTGCCCAGATTGCCGGATCCCTGCTCAGCCCTTTGGTGGCCGCCTGGATTCGCTCTGAGGTGCAGCAGGTCGACAACTTGCAGGTGCAGATCGCCGGTTCCGACGCCCAGATTTTGAACGGCCAGATCCCCCAGGCCCAGGTGTCGGGAGACAACCTTATCTATCAGGGATTCCAGGTCAGCCACCTGCGGCTGCAGGGCCAGGATATTCGCCTCAATGTAGGGGAAGCCATCCAAGGACGTAGCCCCCTGCAACTGTTGGCGCCCGTGCCGGTGCAGGTGAGCTTGCGCCTCACCGAAGACGATCTTAACCGCACCCTTCAGGCTCCCCTCATCCAGTCTCAACTGGCCCAGGCACAGGTGCAACTGCCCTTTGGAGGTCAAGCGGTGCCCTTCTTGATCCGCCAGCCCCAGGTCACCTTGGAGCAAAATCGGCTGCGCATCCAGGCCCAATTGGTGACTCCCGAGGGGGTGGAGGTGCCGGTTACGGTGCTAACCGGGCTACAGGCCCAGGGCCCCAACCAGTTGCGGCTGGTCAATCCCCTGTGGGTGAGCGAAGGGCAGGAGATCCCCATCCCCGGCCTGGCGGATTTTCCCATTCAGTTGGATCCAGGCGTGCGCATCGATCGCCTGGAGTTGCAGCCCGGCCAAATCCTCTACGAGGGAATGTTGGTCATCTACCCGGAAGCGGCGGCAGTGCCGCAGGGGTAGCCGGCTGTTGCCGGAGCTCAACCCCTTGAGCTCGCCTTTGGGCGGTGCCGGCGGGCTCTGCTGTGGCCAAGTTGTGATCGGGATCAAACCCAAGGCTGAGGCTGCTGGGCGAGAATCCCTCTAGCCGCTGCCAAGCGGACGCGGAGGGGTGGTGTATTGAGGTGAGTTCATGGTTTGGGGATCGCCGCCGCTACAACCCAGCGTTAGGCCCCTGCTCCTAGGGACTCTGCCGCTAATCCTGTCGCTGGTGTTGCTGGGGGGATGTTCCAGCGACGCATTCTCCACGGTGCCCCTAGAGGGCACGGCTGCCGGCACACGCACGGCTACACCCCCAGGGCGAACTTTCTCCGATATTCCACCCGGCCGGGATCCCCGCTTGAAGCACCTTTGGGCCAGCTTTGTGATCACATCTGAGCAGTTGCAATCCGCCCGCAAGGCTCCCATCGCTCTCCACCCGCAGGCTCTCCTTCCCTGCACCGACTGCGAGAGCTTGGCAGAGCAGCCGGGGGGATCCCCGCTCCCCACCCCTTCCTCCCCCGCCGTGGGCACCTATCGGCCTGACCAGCTCACGCTCTCTTTCCGAGTTGAGCCCCACAAGACCTTTACCCGCCTCAGCGGCAGCTTTCACCTGGATACCACCACGCCTCTGATTCACCCTGGCGAGGGGGTGCGCCTAGCCGTCCAAAAAGCCTTCTTAGGGGAAGAGGCTCTCGAGCCGCTGCCGCCCCCTCAGGACTTCTATGCCCGCCAGATTACTCAAGGTCGGTTCGAGGAGCGCACGTGGAGTTTCCCTTTCTCCCTACCGGAGGCCGACGCCCCTGCCCCCTCACCGTCTCTGCGGCTGCAGGTTGTCCTCACCTCCCCCATCCCGCCCGATTCTGCCCCTTTTCAGCGGGGCAGGCCGCTGCCGCCCCCCACGGGCCGGCTGTATCATGGGGTCACTTGGTCGGGCATGCCAACTTGGGAGCAGCTCTTGTCCTATCGCCAGGCCATCGGCCAGCCCCCTGCCTGGGCAGCGGTGGAGCACCTCTGGGATCCGCGGCAGGATTTTCCCCAGCCCCTGGCCAATCGGCTGCGGGAGAGCGGCTCCGTTCCCTACCTGCGCCTGCGGCTGCAACCGGCCCACCTCTCTTCCCTGGCTGCGGGCGAACAGGATGAGACCTTGCGCTCTTGGGCCCGGGGCATCCAGCGCTTTGCTACCCCGATTATCCTGGCCATAGCTGCTGGGGACGGGGATACCGAGCTGCAACGACGGGCCTACCGTCACCTGATACAAACCCTGCGCTCTGATGCCAATTTGCTCTGGGTTCTAGAGCTGGAGGGAGCGGATAACGAGGCAGCGTCTGCCTGGGCCGCCTTGCCAGGGGTGGACTGGCTGAGCCTGGAGGTGAAGGGGGATCCTGGGGCTTTTGAAGCATTCTACCGTCGCCTTGTGGCCTTTAACCCCCAGTTGCCCCTGATTCTCAGCGGCCTGCCCCCCGACGCAGAAGCTGCCCAGTCCTTTTTGGAAGACTTGGAAGCCCGGCGGTGGCCCCAGGTGATTGGCTGGAGCTGGGCCCTGGGTCCGCAGGGGATCCCGCCCGCGGCGGCGACAAACTGGCAGCAGCGTTTGCACCAAGGGGATCCCCCCCTCTGGCTGGGAGAAATGCGGGTGCAGCCCCTGCCCAGCCCTTCGCCCTCAGCCAAGCCCTGAGAAAAGATAGAGCAGCGCCTCGGCTGGAAAAACCCTCCCAAAACAGTCGATAATAGGCCAACCCACTGCTTTTTCTTTCGGTCTTCCCAGAATTGTGGCCCTGACCTACTCACCGCCGTCGCGCTTTGCCCAAGCCATCCAGCGGGGGGAATTTCTGCTCACGGCTGAGATCACCCCCCCCAAGGGATCCGACACCAGCACCTTGCTGTCTCTTGCCCAGCAGCTCAAGGGTCGGGTGCATGCCATCAACGTCACGGACTCCAACCGCGCCATGGCCCGCATGAGCCCCCTGGCCGCCTCACTGCTGTTGCATCAGGCGGGCATTGAGCCCATCCTGCAACTGGCCTGTCGGGATCGCAACCGCTTGGCTCTGCAAGGAGATCTGTTGGGAGCTTCCGCCCTCGGCCTGCGCAACGTGTTGGCCCTCACCGGGGATCCCATCCACATCGGCGATTGTCCCGACGCCCGCCCGGTCTTTGACCTGGAATCGGTGCGCCTGCTGCAGCTTATCCAACGCCTCAACAACGGCCTCGACTGCAACGGCAAGCCCCTCCCCGACGGCGGCACCTGCCTGTTCCCCGGAGCAGCGGTAGAACCCCAGTCCGGCAGCTTTTCCGGCCTGGAGCGGCGCTTCCACCGCAAGCTGGAGAACGGAGCCCAGTTTTTCCAAAGCCAGATGGTGACCGACTTCGAGCAACTGGAGCGTTTCATGGACAAGCTGGGCCGCCCCGCCGGCAAGCCTATCCTGGCGGGCATTTTCCTGCTCAAATCCGCCAAAAACGCCCTTTTCATCAACCGCAACTTGCCGGGGGTGCAGATCCCGGACGCCATCATCCAGCGGCTGGCCGATGCCCCCGATCCCCTGGCAGAAGGGATCCGCATTGCTGCCGAACAGGTGCGCCAGGCTCGCCAGATCTGTCACGGCGTACACCTCATGGCCGTCAAGGCCGAACACCTCATCCCGCACATCCTGGACGAGGCTGGGATCCCGCCCCTAAGCAGCTAGCTCAACACCTGCTCCAAGCCATAGACCAGCCCCTTGAGCTGCAGCACCTTGCGAATGCCCAGGATCACTCCCGGCATGAAAGCCACCCGATCCGTGATGTCGTGTCTCAAGGTCAACGTCTGCCCCATGCCGCCGAAGATCACCTCCTGGTGGGCGACTAGCCCCGGCAGGCGAACGCTGTGGATGGGGATATTGGGGCCGGGGATCCCTCCCCGCGAGCCGGGGAGCAGCTCCTTTTCTTCCACCTCGGGCGGGTTAAAGGCTTTGCCCAGTTGTCCCAGCCGTTGCGCTGTCTGTAGAGCCGTGCCGCTGGGGGCATCGGCTTTGCGGTTGTGGTGCAGCTCGACAATCTCCACGTGATCGAAATATTGGGCCGCCTGCAGAGCCATCTGCTGCAGCAGGATCATGCCGATGGCAAAGTTGGGCGCGATTAGACAGCCCACACCGGACTTGTCTGCCAGATCCCGCAGCCGCTCCACCTGCTCCGACGTCAGGCCCGTCGTCCCCACCACCGGCCGCACCCCAAAAGCAATGGCCGAGCGGACATTTTCATACACGGAGCGCGGATGGGTGAAGTCCACCATGACACCTCGGGTACTCCGCTGCGACAGCCGCAGCAACTGACCTGCCAGATCCTCGGTAATCTCTACTCCCAGGGATCCCAGGCCCAACACCTCACCAATGTCCGCGCCCAACTGGGAACGGGCCACCGCCCCCACCAACTTCATGTCGGGGGTTTGGGCCACCGCCCGCACCACCTCCCGCCCCATCTTGCCCAAAGCTCCCACCACCAAGACCGGGATGGGCTCAGGAGCCGCCGTCCCCTCACCAATGGTGGCGCCCTCTTCTCGTCCTTCTTGCTCGACCGCTGTTGTCACCACCTGCCCCCTTGCCTCACCTAGCGCTGGATCCCCAAGCGGAGCCTCACAATTTCACCTCGATGTCTACCCCTGCCGGCAGATCCAGCTTCATCAAAGCATCGATGGTTTTGGAAGAGGGGGAGTAGATGTCGATAATGCGGCGGTGGGTGCGAACTTCAAAATGTTCCCGCGAATCCTTATCCGTGTGGGGGGAACGCAGCACACAGTAGAGGCGACGCCGCGTCGGCAAAGGGATCGGGCCAACCGGCACAGCCTCCGTACGGCGGGCTGTGTCCACAATTTTGTCGCAGGAAGTATCCAGCAGCCGATGGTCGTAGGCCTTTAGGCGGATCCGAATTTTCTGTTGCGTCAAGGTAGCCATAGTCAGAGAGAAGGTAGGGTGTACTCAAAAAAATGGCAGGGATCGAGCTTGCCTGGAGTGACCAGCGCCCAATCCCTGCCAGGAGAAAGCCGCTTACTTCAGGATCTTAGAGACCACACCGGCCCCTACGGTACGACCGCCCTCGCGAATGGCAAAGCGCATCCCTTGCTCGATGGCGATGGGCTGGATCAGCTCTACCGTCATCCTGACACGGTCGCCGGGCATCACCATCTCCGGCTTAGAGCCGTCGTCAGCCGTGAAGGAAGTGATGGTGCCGGTGACGTCGGTGGTACGCACGTAGAACTGAGGACGATAGCCAGCGAAGAAGGGAGTGTGACGTCCGCCCTCCTCCTTCTTGAGGACGTAAACCTCCGACTCGAACTGGGTGTGAGGAGTAATGGTCTTGGGCTTGGCCAGCACCATACCCCGCTCCACCTCGTTCTTCTGAATACCCCGCAGCAGCACGCCGACGTTGTCGCCAGCAATCCCCTCGTCCAGGGTCTTCTGGAACATCTCTAGACCGGTAACGGTGGTGGAACGGGTTTCTCGCAATCCCACCAGCTCCACGGTTTCGCCAACTTTGATGCGGCCCCGCTCGATCCGGCCCGTCGCCACCGTACCGCGACCGGTGATCGAGAAGACATCTTCCACCGCCATCAGGAAGGGCTTGTCTACATCCCGCTCCGGCGTCGGAATGTAGGAGTCCACCGCATCCATCAGCTCGTAGATCTTGTCCACCCAGGGATCCTCACCCCGCTGGGTTTTGGGGTTGGCCTGCATCCTTTCCAGAGCCTTGAGAGCGGATCCCCTGACAATTGGGATTTCGTCGCCGGGGAAGTCGTACTTGGAGAGAAGCTCCCGCACCTCCAGCTCCACCAGCTCCAGCAGCTCCTCGTCGTCCACCATGTCCACCTTGTTGAGGAAGACCACCAAGCTGGGTACCCCCACCTGACGGGCCAACAGGATGTGCTCCCGCGTCTGCGGCATTGGCCCATCGGCCGCCGAGACCACCAGGATGGCCCCGTCCATCTGGGCTGCGCCCGTGATCATGTTTTTCACGTAGTCAGCGTGGCCGGGGCAGTCCACGTGGGCGTAGTGACGCTTCTCCGTCTGGTACTCCACGTGGGCAGTATTGATGGTAATACCGCGGGCTCTCTCCTCTGGCGCCGCGTCGATCTCGTCATACCGCTTGGCTGTGGCCTGACCCAAAGCAGCCAAGGTCATAGTAATGGCGGCGGTCAACGTCGTCTTACCGTGGTCGACGTGGCCAATGGTGCCAACGTTGACGTGCGGCTTGGTACGTTCAAACTTAGCGCGTGCCATGAATCGTCACTTCCTTTTAATTTCAGTTGGTTACTCCACTTCCTTTGCTTTTGGCGATGATGGCTTCGGCAATACTGCGAGGAACTTCCTCGTAGTGGCTGAACTCCATCGTAAAGATGCCCCGCCCTTGAGTTTTGGAGCGGATGTCGGTGGCATATCCAAACATCTCCGCCAAGGGAACCTTGGCATTGACCTTGGAGATGCCACCCTCTGTACTCATCCCCTCCATCTGGCCGCGACGGGCGTTGATGTCTCCAATAACATCCCCGACGAAGGCTTCGGGAACTTCCACCTCCACCTTCATCATTGGCTCCAGCAGGACGGGGTTGGCTCTGCGAGCAGCCTCCTTCAGCGCCATCGAGCCGGCGATCTTGAAGGCCATTTCGCTGGAGTCCACCTCGTGGTAGGAGCCGTCCACCAGGGTGACGCGAATATCGATCAGAGGATAGCCAGCCAAGACCCCGGACTCGCAGGCTTCGCGGATCCCTTGCTCGGCAGGCGGAATGTACTCTTTGGGGATGACACCACCCACAATTTTGGAGACAAACTCGAACCCCGTACCCGGTTCTGCTGGCTCCAGGTCGATGACCACATGGCCGTACTGGCCGCGGCCGCCAGTCTGGCGGATGAACTTTCCTTCCACGCGGCTAACTGGCTTGCGGATGGTTTCGCGGTAGGCCACTTGGGGATTGCCCACGTTAGCTTCTACGTTGAACTCCCGCAGCATCCGATCCACCAGAATCTCCAGGTGGAGCTCGCCCATGCCGGAGATGATGGTTTGGTTGGTCTCTGGATCCACCGAGACGCGGAAGGTGGGATCCTCCTTGGCCAGGGCCTGCAGCGCTTTGGAGAGTTTGTCGATATCAGCCTTAGTCTTGGGCTCGACGGCCACGGAGATCACCGGCTCGGGGATATATAGGGACTCCAGGATTACCGGCGCGTTTTCGTCGCAGAGGGTGTCTCCGGTGGTGGTATCTTTCAGGCCCAACACAGCTCCCAGATCGCCTGCTCGCAGCTCATCTACATCTAGACGCTCGTCCGCTTTGAGCACCACCAGGCGGGAGATGCGCTCTTTTTTGTTTTTGGTGGAGTTGAGCACATAGGTGCCCTTGGTTAGCACCCCAGAGTAAACGCGGATAAAGGTGAGGTCTCCGTACTTGTCGCTCATCAGCTTGAAGGCCAGAGCGGAGAAGGGCTCGTCGTCGCTGGCCTTGCGCGACACCTCCGACCCGTCCGGCAGTACCCCCTTGATGGCGGGAATATCGATGGGAGAAGGGAGGTAGTCCACCACTGCGTCCAGGAGCATCTGCACACCCTTGTTCTTGAAGGCAGAGCCGCACAGCAGGGGCACAATTTGGCCGCTGATGGTGCCTTTGCGCAGACCAGCCATGAGGTCGGCTTCGCTCAGATCCTCCTCGGCAAAGTATTTCTCCATTAGGGCCTCGTCGGTCTCGGCCACCGCTTCCACCAGCTTGGCCCGGTATTCCGCCACCAGATCCTTCATCTCTTCGGGGATAGGGGCAGGGCGAATGTCCTTGCCGATCTCATCCATGTAGATATTGGCCTGCAGGCGCACCAGATCGACGATGCCGCGAAACTCGTCTTCGGCCCCGATGGGCAGTTGGATGGGCACGACGTTGGCTTTGAGGCGCTCCCGAATCTGGTTATAAACCTTAAGGAAATTGGCCCCCATGCGATCCATCTTGTTGACGAAGGCGATGCGGGGCACGTTGTAGCGGTTGGCCTGCCGCCAGACGGTTTCCGACTGCGGCTGCACGCCCCCCACCGAGTCGAAGACGGCGATTACCCCGTCCAGCACCCGCATCGATCGCTCCACCTCGATGGTGAAGTCCACGTGCCCTGGCGTATCGATGATGTTGATGGTGTATTCCGGCGCGCCAGCGAGAGGTTGGGAGGGGTTTTTGGGATCCCGCTTGGTCCAACGGGTGGTGATGGCCGCGGCCGTGATGGTGATGCCCCGCTCCCGTTCCTGAGCCATCCAGTCGGTTACCGTGGTTCCCTCATGAACCTCGCCAATCTTGTGCACCAGACCGGAATAGAAGAGGATCCGCTCTGTGGTCGTGGTCTTGCCGGCATCGATGTGGGCCGCGATACCAATATTTCGAACTCGTTCCAGGGGAACTGTGCGTGCCACGTCAACCTCCCAATCCTCGTCGCCCTGCGACTCGGGCAAACTAAAAAAACCTTTACAATTCTAGTCTTTTTTTGCCCCTTCTCCTCTAGATCCAGCCCAGATCTCAGCAGATGGGAAGGGATCCCAGCAACATCCTCCTTCGCTCGGCCAGCAGGGCTCAGTAGCGGTAGTGGGCAAAGGCTTTGTTGGCCTCGGCCATGCGATGGACTTCTTCTCGCCGGCGGATGGCGTTGCCGGTTTCGTTGGCCGCATCCATAATCTCATTGGCTAACTTGGCAGACATGGTGCGCCCTGGACGGGTTCGGGAAAAGGTGACTAGCCAGCGCAGCGC
>NZ_JANSIR010000041.1:6465-15785 GCF_047462155.1 Synechococcus sp. OH2 | reverse complement strand
CGAGGTTCCTCGCTCTGCTCTTACCTCCACAGGCACCTGATAGGTAGCGCCACCCACCCGCCGCGCTTTCACCTCCACCAAGGGGGTAGCGTTGCGAACAGCACTTTCCAGTACAGGTAGCGGATCCTGACCGGTGCGCTCTCGCACAATCTCTAGGGCGTCGTAGAGGATCCTGGCGGCAAGAGAAGCCTTGCCCCTCATCATCAACTTGCGGATCAGCATGGTAACCAAACGGCTCCCGTACTTGGGATCCGGGGGTACGTCACGACGAGGGGCACGGTTGCGGCGAGACATAGGAGCTGTGGAACTTGCTTAGAAGCTGAAGGCAGGATACAAAGGCTGACGTTTAGAGGAAGCTGTTATTTCTTCTTGCCAGTGGCGGCCGGCGCTTGGCCAGGCTTGGGCCGTTTTGCCCCGTATTTGGAGCGGCCTTGCTTGCGGTCTTTCACTCCTGCGGCGTCGAGCGTGCCCCGAATAATGTGATAGCGCACGCCAGGCAAGTCCTTGACCCGCCCGCCGCGAATCATAACCACCGAGTGCTCTTGTAGGTTGTGGCCAATGCCGGGGATGTAAGCAGTAACTTCAAAGCCAGAGGTGAGGCGAACCCGTGCCACCTTCCGCAAAGCCGAGTTGGGCTTCTTGGGCGTTGTCGTGTACACTCGGGTGCAAACTCCCCGCCGCTGCGGACATCCTTTCAGGGCAGGTGCCTTGGTCTTGCGAGTGGCAGCCTTGCGCTCTTCGCGAATGAGTTGCTGAATGGTGGGCATGGGTTGGCTACAAGGGCTAGTCTTGATGATTCAGCAGTACCTAATCCTAGCAAGCAGGGATCCCGCCGTCAACTTTGTCAGCTCTCTAGCCCTCCCCTTTCGGCTAGACTGAGGCTAGCCGTGGAACTTGGCCATGGAGTGGCTGGATTGGTGGATTGCGCTTCCCTGTCCGCTCTGCCAGCGCCCCGCTAGGGGTGTGTTTTGTCGAGATTGCCAGAGGCGGTTGCAGGCGGAGCGGCTCGACTCTTGGCCGGTCACCACTTCGCCTTGGCCGCTTTATGCTTGGGGGATCCACCGGGGAGCGCTGCGCAGGGCTCTCTATTGCCTGAAATATGAAGGACAGCGGCGCATAGGCGCGGTTTTGGGGGAATGGCTGGGATCCCGTTGGCTCGAAAGCCGGCAACCCTCTTCAGGCTCTCGTAGGGCCTACGGTTCGGACTATACGGTCGTCCCCATCCCGCTGCATGCGGAGCGCCTGCGGCAACGGGGCTACAATCAGGCGGCCCTGATCAGCCAAGCCTTTTGTGAGCGGACGGGTCTAAGACATTTACCTGAAGCTTTGGTGCGGGTGCGGGCCACGGCGGCCCAATATGAGCTCAACCCGCTGCAACGCCAGCAAAATCTGGCAGGCGCCTTTGCCCTCCAGCACGCTCCCGCCACCCCAGTTCTGTTGGTGGATGACATCTACACCACCGGCTCCACCGTTCAAGCGGCGCAGCAGGTCTTGGTTGCCGCTGGGATCCCGGTGGCCGGGGTGATTGTTGTGGCCAAAGCGCAGCCGGCTGCCCACCACCCCACCCTGCCCTGGGAGCTCCGACGGCCTGGCCAGGCCTGACTATTGGGCCTGTTGCGCGGCTGCCTGTCGGGGATCCACATTGAGGAACACGGTGGCATCCCCCTCGACGCGAATGATGCGCAGAGGTGGCAGTGAGTCCGCCGGGTTTTGGATGCGCTCCTGCAGCTTTTCGTAAAACAGCAGATCCGCCAGTTGCGCGTTTTCCGCTGCCGCCTGTCCCTTTAGCTCGATGGCCCGCTGGTTGGCTGCCGCTAGGATCAACAGCCGCTCGGTTTCTTTTTGTTGAATTTGCGCCCGCACCGCTGCTGTTTGTGCCGTAATCGAGGCCACCTGTTTGCGTTCAATGGAATCTCGCAGGGCTTGTGGAAAATCGGGGTTGCCCAGAAAGAGGCCCTCTACCTGGATCAGGGGCAGGGTTTGGCCATCGCGGTTGACGGTGGGCATCTCTTGGCGGATCAAGTCCAGGGCCCGCTGCTCGATGGCTGTGCGTTGGCTTTTGCGGTAAAAATCTTCGGAATCGAAAGAAGCAGAGATATCGCGGATCTTGGAGCGCACTACCGGCACCACCACTGTCACAAGATAGTTCTCGCCGATGGTGGCGTGCAGCTCGTCCAAAGTGGCAAGGTTGGGCCTGAGGGCAATGGCCACATCGACGGCAAAAGCCTGCCCGTCAGCAGTGTTTACCGTGATGGCATTGCTGATGGCATTGGCCGAGTTGGGGTTGTTGGTAAACTCCCAAACGCGGGTGAGCACGCTGTAGGTGATTGGCGTCTCGATCCCCGGGATCCGGAACATCACTCCCGGCAATTCTACCCGCCCCTTTTGCAGCCCAGAAAAGGTATTAAACACCACCGTGGCATGGCCGGGCAAAGTGACATACAGGCAGGCGCGGAGCATCCCCAAAGCTGCTAAGAGGGCAATCCCGCCCAAAGTTAGCCAACCAACTTTACTCTGGTGTACTTCTTCTGTTGAATACATAGTGGCTGATCCCGTTTTGAGGTCTGAGGGAAGAGCTGGAGCAGATGGGGCCAGGCCCGAAAACTGTTCGCGTCAGCGGGACGGAGTCCTTTTTCTATTAGGTTTTCTATTTGGTTATCAAAGTTTCCAGCCGGGATCCCAGGACGGAGGCTTTCACCACCTCTAGGTACTTGGGATTCTGGGTGAGGGCCTGGGCCTTGGCTCGCAATTGGCCGGCTTCTGCCTCGGCTTGAGCAATGATGCTGCGGGCATCTTGGCGCGCCTGCTCGATCTCAAATTGTTTTTGCGCCAGTTGGTTTTCGGCGATAGTTTTTGCTTCAATAGCGGCTACAAAATCGGGATCGAAATCCACATCCCGCAGCAGAAAGTCCAAAACCTCGATGCCGTATTCCTTCAGCAAAAGGGCCACCCGTTCGCGAATTTGTCCTTGAAGCAGCGGGCGTTCGGTGGAATAGAGAGCTTGGGCGGAAAAGCCGCTGGTCTCATTCAAGATGACCGACCGGACGATGGGGGCGATGCGATCCAAGTAGTTCTCCCCCAGTTGGGTGTAGACCTTGGGGGCATCGAGAATACGAAATTGCAGCGTCGCTTCAGCCGCAATCTGCTGCCCATCCTGAGAGAGGGCCACCAGCCGCGGCGCATAGGCAGTCGGGTCGTTGTCCTTCCAGGTCAGAGCCTGCGTTTTTACGTCGAAGGTAACGGTGCGCGAGACAAAAGGCGGCACCCAATGCAGCCCTGGCTGCAAAGCAGTCGGGCTCACTCCCCCACCCCAGGTAAACAGCACCATATTCTCACCGTTGCCCACCAAGCGCAGCGGCCTGCCCGCCGCCACCAGGATCAACGCCACTCCCACAAGGGTAGCTTTGGGCAACCAGCGACCTACCCGGCTTTCCCAACCTTCTGCTCGCATCTCTCCATCTCCTGCCAATGCAGCCATTCTCGCGGCTGTGAGAAGGTCGAGCTGAGAAACGGCTGCTATCTTTTAAGCTTTCTGCAGGGATCCCCGTCCTTTTTCTCAGACCCCCAGATGATGTTACTCGGTATCAAAAAGTTTACAAAAGATCACTTCACAATTCGCAAAGACCCAGGATAAGCCGGCAAAAAGGGAAGAAGATTAAAACATAATAAAGATTTGGGTTGCCGTTCATGCTGCCTACTATCGATTACGAGCGGCGAGATATCCAGGTGCCACCCTCCTGCATTGCCGTTGCAGCTCGGGCCTTGATCCGGCAGGGGGTATCCGTCTGCTGGGGGGAAGAAAGTCTGTCTGCCCTGATTCGTCTGGGATCCAAAGGAGCTGGCGATCGAGCTGCCATTTTGCTGGTGGAAATGAGCCTCATGGGCCAGCCGGAGGAGCTGAAAAACTGGCTGGAGATGTGCTGGCAACTGCCCGCCTATCGCCGCGAGCCGTTGCGGGTGGGGGGATAGGGGATCCCTGGGGAGGCGCGCTAGCCTCGTTCGGACTCGTCGAAGAGAAACTGCCCGCCGTAGCCGGTGACGATGCGGGTTCCATCTTTGAGGATATGAATTTCCACCTGGTCGCTAGCCCAATTCAGTTGGTTTTCCAAGGCAGGGTTAAAGACATGTACCCGCTGGTTGCGGGAAGAGACCAGCGAGTGGGGGGAGCGAATGGCCTGGGATTGCAGATAGGGCCCGTCCACCAAAATATCCAGCTCCTGCAACAGCTCTTGGGCGCCGGGGGGAGCCTGGGGGGATCGCAACTCTTCCAGCGTGAATCCACTGAAGGCCATCGCCGTTAGCCCTTTCGCCTTCAGGAGCCGCGCCAAGCTGGCCAGGGCGGGAGCCTGCCAGAAGGGCTCCCCTCCTGAGAAGGTCACTCCCTCGTTTCTGGGGTTGCTGAGGATTTGCTCGGCCAGATCGGTGATCTTCACCAGTTGGTTGACCTCAAACGGCCAAGAAGCAGGGTTGAAGCAGCCCGGACACTCCCGCAGGCAGCCCTGCACCCAGACCACGGCGCGCCGGCCTGGCCCATTCACTTCCGATTCGTCCACATATCCCATCAGGTTGAGATAACCGGGAGGGATCCGCGCCTGAAAGTCCAGTGCGATCTTTGCCTTGGACATGGGTCACCTGCTGCAAAACGGCTTTGAGACTACTCTTAGCCTAGTGGGAAGCCGAACGCGAAAGCTGCAATCTTATAGTCATTTCAAATTCGGAGATGTCTCCACAGCGCTCCGCGCCGCTGACGCCCTCACCCCCAGCCCCTCTCCCTCTGGGAGAGGGAAGTCAGAGAATGTCCCGTATCTCGCCAGGGTGACGTGCCACCTTCCACCGCCAGCGACCGAACGCGCCATGGGCATTGACGGCCTGCGTCCACTCGTCCAGATAGCGCTGCTTCACCCGGTCTAGTTCGGTGTTTTGTCCCTTCGTTTCCAAAATGAGCATGTCGCCGTTGGATAGCCGCACAAGAAAATCTGGCCGATACTTGCGTACTACGCCACCATACACATACAGGACTTCGAAGCCCAGGTGATCGTTCTTTGCCCAGGCGCTCACGGCGTCGCTGTTGTCGAGGACGTAGGCATCTGATGCTTCCCAGGTGCTGTCGTAGACGCAGACGTTGATGTGCGACTTGCGTGTGCGTTCACAAGGTTTGCTCGTGTACCAGGTGCGCATTTGACCTGTCGAGCCGATGGGATGATCGCGGTCGAAGACTGGAGTAAGCCGCTCGGTGTTCTCCTGCCGCACCGCCTCGCAGACATGTTGCACAACTCGTGACATGTTGAGGGTGATGATCAGGCGGCGGCGCAGTTCATCCTGATAAAAGAGAGGTGGGGAGATCAAGATGCGGTCAGAACGAATGAACTGCTCGACAATCCGCACCAACTGCGCCAGCAAGATTTCGCGACTGCCTTTCCAGCTTGGCTTCATCTGATCGAACACATCCCGGGCAGTTGCGAAGATAATGCGCTGGGTGCGAAATTCCCGCGCCAACCGCTCTAGCTCAATGCGGCTGATCTGGGTCACGTCTGGCTTGCCTTCAAGAACTGGTGCCAGTTCTGCCACCTGCGGTGTCTGGGCAGCGTTTAGTTCTAGTGGCTGCACCTTTGACCAATCGAGAGTCAACGTTGGTTGAAGTACGCGCTCGATGCGCACCACATTTGGCCAGCGGATCTCAAACTCTGCTTTGGTCGGATCCGGCTCCACCGCGGTCTTGGGTGTTGGTAGTGGCGGCGGGCCATCTCCGCTATCCTCGTGCGGCAAGAAAGTGAAAGGCACACCGAAGATATTGACGTATTCGGGCTCGAGCAGCCCCGTTTGTGGGTTGACCTCGTAGGATGTGCGGCGCAAGCCTCGGCCCACAACCTGCTCGCACAGAAGTTGCGAAGTGAAGGCCCGTAGCCCCATGATGTGCGTCACGGTTTTGGCATCCCAGCCCTCGCTCAGCATCCCGACGGAAATGACATTCTGGATTTTCTCGCCGGGCTGCCCTACCTTACCCACCGTATCTACGATCTTTCGCAAACGTTCTGCCTGCTCTGCTTTGGTCAACTGACGTTCGACTGGTGCGTCTTCCTCTTCTCCATCCTCAGCCTCGTCTGAGGCTTCCACCACTGCAGTGGGCTCTTCCTTTGCCTCAGCCTCTTCTAACACCTTCGAGTCGATGTGCAGGATCCCTTCTGGGTTGCAGAGCTCGTCGATGGGAATGCGCCGTGAGTCGAAGGCGTGTTTCACCCGCGCCGCCGTCTCGGTTCGGTTACAGACGGTGATCATCACGGGCGGCGTGGGCAGGCCAGCCGCTTTCCAGGCCTTCCACGTCTCACGCCAGTCGTAGCCCAGCAAGTAGTAGGCGTTCAGCACCAGGTCGGGCAGCGGCTCCTCTGGCTTGGCCTGGCGGTTCAGGTCGTCCTTCACGTCGGGGTCGTTGTAGATGTGATAGAGCCGCGACTTGTAGGTCTTGGCATCCGGCACGGCGTCGTCGCGCACCACCACGCGCGGGGTCTTCACCAGCCCCGATTCGATGGCGTCGTTCAGCCCGAAGTCGCTGACGATCCAGCCGAAGAGCGCCTCCTCGCTGCTCTTCTTTCCCGACGGCGCAAAGGGGGTGGCGGAAAAGTCATAGCAGATCAGGATGCCGCGCGAGCGATGCAGACGATCCAGTCCGCCTACCCAAACTGTGGCTTCTGCGGCGCTGTCTCTTAAGCCCTGCTGGCGCAGATACTTACCTTCCGCCTCCCAGTTGACGCGCCAGGCGTGGTGGGCCTCGTCGTTGATCACCAGCAGGTTGCGGGCATTCGCCATCTCGCCCAGCACCTCGCGGGTGTAAGCTTCGTCACTCTTTGCGCCGCGCTTGTCTACGCTTTTGCGCTTCTTGATCTGTTCCTCGCTCTCCCAGGCTAGGGCGTGCCAGTTGCGAATCAGCACTTTGCCCTGCCGTAGTTTGTCCAGCAGGGCAGAGGGCACAATGTCGAAGGCCTCGTAGTAGTTGCCTGCGCCCGCCGGTTCTAGAACAGCCAGCCGTTTCTTGACCGTCAGCCCAGGCGCAACGACCAGCACGTTCTTCGAGAAACGTGCGTCCTGTGGGTTCGCCACCTTGTTGAGGATGTGCCAGGCAATCACCATCGCCATGACGATGGTCTTGCCTGTACCAGTTGCCATCTTGCAGCACCGCCGATCAAAGTCCCCACCGTCGCCAGGGATCTCAATGCCCACCCGCTCGGCAGGCGGCGCCTCGGTTAGCCAAATGAGCGTCTCCACGGCCTCCAACTGGCAAAAGAAAAAGCGACGTCTGTTGAACTCCTCAGGGTCACGCCAGTGATCCAAGAGCCGCTTGGTGATACTAGTCACACCCGGGTAGCCTGCCTCACGCCAAGCCTTCACGCGCGGGCGGATCTGGTTGACCAGCGGAATCTCCACAAAGATCCCGGGATCGTCGAAAGACTTTGATCCGGGCGTTGCCACTACGTACCCTGCCGGGCGGCGGCCTTCGACCAGTTCAAATAGCCTTGTCTCGCGGTTGTAGCGCCAGTGTTGCCGCGGCTCCTCGTAGGGCGAGTTGATGATCAGGCGGTCAATGGTAGCCATTGCTTTTCTCCCGTTCCGTTGCTGCACTGACTTCTTCCGCTGCCCAACGGCGAATCGCTGTGAGCAGACTTGCCACCTCTTGTTGGGGAACAGGGGCAAATTCTGTGTCGTCGTAGCGAAAGGCAACAGCAAAAGGGTTGAGTTGGCGGAGTTGATCTTCCTCAACTGGCAACAAGATGCCCCGGTCACCAAGCAGACGCGCCAGCTTGACCAGGTCATGGGTGCGTGTAAATTCGATCTGTTGGGCAAACAAGACCGCCTTGAGAGATTTCTCTACCGCTTGCTGGGCATGGAAATAGACGATAGAAGGGTGAACCTCCGGATCTTTTCTCAAAACTTCAAATGCCTTGAGGTCGCGATCGGCCAAGCGCAGGGATCGCCAGGCCTCTTCAAGATGGGGCTTCATAGAGGGCTCTTCCCTCCTTGCGCGCCCAGTACAGTACGGTGCCCGGAACCTGACTGCGCCGTTGGTATTCGGCCTCCGAATAAACCAGCAGATCAAGCCCTGGGCCAATCGAGCCCACAGCTTTGTGCAAGCGGATCATTTCGCTATACGGGTCGGACACTTCTGGTTCAATCACAATAAGATCCAGGTCAGAGCCAGCGTCGGCGTCGCCGCGGCCATAGGAGCCAAACAAAAGTACGCGGCTGGGCTGTGCCACTGCCACGATCCGTTGAACAATTTCTTGCAGAGCTTGCTCGTCAATCATGTCTCCACCCTTATGACCTTCAGGCTCTCGATGCCCCGGTCATCCACGATCTTGACGGCAATGCGCTTGTGCTCGCCCGGTGCAAAGGGCAACGAGACGGTACCGCAGTACGCCTCAATCAGCTCCTCGTCGATTTCAGCTTTAAGGTTGCGCGCAAGTTTTGCCCAGCCATCCTTCTCGCCCGCCATTGGGAAAAAGACCTGCCGGGGATAGAGGCTGCGTCCGTCCTAGTCGGTATCGAGCAGCCAAAGAGCGATCTTGTCTGCGCTACCCGATTCAATCTGCCCGGTCTTGGTGTTGTAATAATCAAAACCGTGCACCACGACGCGCAACTTGCCTTCGTCAGTACCCGAGGTGATGCGCTGCACTTCCACATCAGGTTGCCCAATCAACCAAAACGATTCGTTACTCGCGCGCTTTTTCTTGAGGTCGTCGGTCAAGAGGTCGGCGTTCATTTGGACTTTGAGGAACTGCATACCGGCCAGCTCGGGCTTCATCTCGTCAATATCCTTGGCCGCTTCGGGATCGAACTGGAAAGCGGCAAAGATCAGCAGCTTGGGTTTGGGAACAAGCATCCGTGCTTCTTCCCAGGCATGCTCGACCTGCCGCTGCTCAAGTGGGCCATATTCCGGGCCGAAGGCGACGACCACCCGCATCGGGTCATAGGCTGGAGCCGACTCGCGCACGGTATTTGCCCCTTCGTCGCTTGGCCGCGTTTCCCCCTCGGCATGCAGCCAGCGACAGCCAGGAAGCGGCTCTAGGCGGGCAAAGCGGATGTATTGCCCGTTCTTGCCGCGAATACCGGTGCGCAGCAGCTCGTCGCGCCATTCGGCCTGGCGCAGGGTCTCGCCGGAGCGGGCAATGGACATGTCGGCAGGTTGCGGCTTCTCCTCCAAAATCTCATCCACCGACTTGACCACAGGCGCAGGCACGGCCTCGACGGTGAACGGGCCGGTGACGCGCACCTTTTTGCGGTCCACAAAGGGCTGGTCGTAAAGCGTCTCCTGCGGCGCGTGGCGGGCA
>NZ_JANSIR010000041.1:5034-6347 GCF_047462155.1 Synechococcus sp. OH2 | reverse complement strand
GTCGATCTCCTTTTGGAGCGTGCGACGCGCCTGATGAAAACGCTCGAAGGGATCGCGCGCTTCCTCTGGCCAGTCGGCAGGAAACTCAAAGGGCACCTCCCATTCCACCAGTTCGTTGACCTTGACCACCTGGCCGGCGGGCATGGTGAAGGTTGCCGTGTCGGGCGCGGCAAAGTCCACAAACTGGCCAGACCGGCCGCCCTGGGTAACCTTAAATTGGACAGGATGACCCTTCAATGCCGCGTTGAGCTCAGCCAGGGCTTTTTCCACCGCCGGATGCAGGCGGGCATAGATGCCGTCAATCTCCGGGTTGTTGGCGATCGATTTGAGTGTTACATGCGGCACGGTCTTGTACTTGAAGCCGCTGCCCACACCCTCTTCGGGACGCGCCAGCTCGTAGTAGTCGAAGACGGCGGTCATCAGCCGCTGGCGGGCGAGCGTGATCGCGACGCGCGAGGTATCGCAGGTGATCCAGCGCCGGCCCCACTGCTCGGCGACGTAGGCGGTGGTGCCGCTGCCGCAATTGTGCACGACGCACAGCTCCGTGATGAAAGAATGCGCGTCTTCTACTTCCAGGTCGTACAACTCCTCTTCGGTTTCTTGTGTGTGGAGTTCAGCGATGCGCACGGCGACCCGCTGCGGACCAAAGAAGACCCAATCACCCACAGCCAGGTCCTGCGCTTCCACCCACTCGGCCTTTTCGACGCTGAGCTGAAGGTGGCAGGCGTGTCGAATGGTTTCGTAAACGCCCTCCAGATTGGACAGCACCTCCCTGGCCGGGATGCGCAGTACCTCCAGGCCCAGCCCGCGGAGATAGGCATCGCGGGCCTGATCGTGAGCCAGCGCCTCTTCGCTGCTGTGGGCCAGCGCGCCGTCCACCTCGACGACAAGTTGGGCGTCGCGGCTGTAAAAGTCCGCTATGTACCGACCGATGGGATGCTGGCGTCGGAAGGTGAAACCGGTTTGGTCGTTGCGCAGCACCGCCCATAGATTACGCTCCGGCGGGGTCATTTCACGCCGCAGTGTCTTGCTTCGCCATCGCAACCCCTGGGGAATGCCCGACCAGTCGTTGTGCCCTCCCAGTGAGCGCGGGCGGCGTTTGGCGAGCACCTTGTGGTCGGCAGAGAGCCAAAGCGTCGCGTCGGTTTTTTCGTGGCGGATGCCGATCATCTTGCCGCGGTATGGCCGGCGGATCACGCGCACGACGCGGTGCGGTTGCCCGTCATGCCCCAGAACCCAGTTGCCGGGTTGGATGGATTCGATGGGGCGCAGGGTAGCTCCTCCCCGGCCATCCCCGTAAACGGGGAAGGAGC
>NZ_JANSIR010000041.1:721-4907 GCF_047462155.1 Synechococcus sp. OH2 | reverse complement strand
CCTCTTCCTGGTTAGCCTCTCCCCATTCAGCGCCTCCCTGGCCGGCCGCCCCTCCCCGGCCCTCCCCGTTTACGGGGAGGGAGCGTCCCCCCGCGTGCGGGCCGCCTCCCCCATCCTCCACACACCACACCCGCGTCCCCTTCCGCACACACGTCGGGTCGAACACCAGGTCGCCCGGATCAGTGGTCATCAGGAGGCAGCGTTCGATGACTTTGGTGCGCGTCTCAACCACATACTTCTGATCTGGATTGAAGCCGGCAGTGTCGTCCCACACTTCAGACAGCACCTTGAGCGGATAGTCGTCGATGAAATATTTCCACCGAAGTTTGCTGCCATCCTTAGTTATGCGCCCCGTTTGTTTCAACGCCTCCATGCCATCGGGATAGGTCAGCTTCCAGTGGCTGTTCTTGCTGGGCCTGAAGGTTTCTCCTTCGAATTGGAGTGGCGTATCTTCACCCGGCGGCCCCGAGCTCTCTAGGCTTACAAGCTGGGAGACCCTTGCTCCTGCTGGCAACAGCGACGGATCGACCATCTCGGCCCGGGTAATCTTTCGCACGGTACCGTCGGGTAGCTCCACATTACTATAGAAGGCATCAGGCAGCTTTTCAGAATACAACTGGCGATATTTCAGATGTTCTTTATTCCTGGCATACCAGATCAGATAATCGCTCGTCCGGCCTAACTCGTTGGATACCATGCTGCCGGTTTTAGCGAACGTGATAAGTCGCACAAAATTCCCCGCTCCAAACACCTCATCCATCAACTCCCGCACGTGATGGACGTTCTCGTCGCTGATCTGCACAAAGATGCTGCCGCTCTCGGTGAGAAGTTCCCGCGCCAGCAGCAGCCGGTCGCGTAGGTAGGTGAGATATGAGTGAATGCCCAGCTCCCAGGTGTCGCGGAAGGCGCGGATCTGCTCCGGCTCTGAGGTCAAGTCCTCGTCCTTGCCGTCCTTGACGTCGCGCTTGTTGACGAAGGGCTGGAAGTTGGAGCCGTACTTGATGCCGTAGGGCGGGTCGATGTAGATCATCTGCACCTTGCCTGCCATCCCCTCCTTTTCCAGCAGTGAGTTCATCACGAGCAGGCTATCGCCAGCAATCAGCCGATTGGTCCATCCGTGCTTGTGCTGGTAGAACTCGATCGCCTGGCGCAACGGTTCCTTACGTTCTTCTTCGAATAGCCCCAGTTGCACGGGTTCGGCTTGGCCGTTCTTCTTCCGTACCGCTTCGATGATCGTGCGCGGATCGATGCGCTCGTGGACGTGCAGGGAGACAGTCGGCACCTCGAACGAGGTATGCTCGGCCTTGCCCGCCCAGACGAGTTGCGGGTCAAGGTGGGGGTCGTAGGCGTAGCGCTTTTTCTTTTGGCCTGCGTCGGGGTCGTTCTCGGGCGTTACCAGCCCCACGGGCGGGTTGTTGACGCGCTCTTTGTCGCGGTGCTCGTAGGATTCGATTGCGCGTTTGGTATCGGTTTTCTTTCCTGCCATCCAGTCCTGCCTATGGGTTTCGTCGTGGGCCTATTGGGAAGGCTAGCTTGAGACTAACTTTTGATCCAACACCGAGCTGTCGCGTCAGCTTTTCTCTCCCAAGCCACCTATCCGTCCAGTTGCGCCCTCAGGGTTTGCACGCCCCGGGGCGACCAGGTTATCGCTCCAACGCGCTCGGCAATGTAGAGGGGCCGCTGCTTTTGCCGAAACCAAGTAGCTACTGCCTCGCCAACAGGGCCGGAGCTGATGCCTGCCTGCACCTGAAAGCGCTCCAGCAAGTCCAAGATTACGGATCCCCCATCCCACCACAGCCAGTCGATCTGGGCCGGCAGCAGGGGGGATCCGGTTAGCTCAGCCTGGACGTTGGTGCCGGCGGATCCCAAGAGCAGCCAACGGGATCCCTCCGCCTCCAGGGTCAACACCAGAGGGTTGGTGTGGACAGCCTGCAGCTTCAGCCGCTCCGAAAAAGGGATCCAATCCGCAGGCCGCAAGACTTGATAGGGGATCCCGGCTGCTTGCACGGCGCTAAGAGAGCGCAGGTAGCTGTCCGAGGCGGCATTGACGCCGCCCCCATCCCAGAACTGCCCGATGGAGAAAGCCGAAAGCAGGATCTCCCAACCGCCATTGGCCGAGCCGGCAGAGGTCATGGCCACCGCCCCCTCCAGACGGCGCAGGCCCTGCTGCCGCAAAAAGGGCAGCACCGTGCGCTCGGCCAAGCGGGGATCGCCACTGTTCAGTAAGAGATGGCGTCCTTCGGCTTGGATGGCCAGGATGGGGATACGGCCACTGGCCAAAGCCGTGATCTGAACTGGCGGCCCCGGCCACAGCCTTGGCCCCAGCAGGATGGCAGCCATAACCAGAGCAGTACCCTGCCAGCGGAAAGCCCGCCGCCAGCGGGGCCAAAAGGTCAGGGCCACCAGCGCCCCGTAGAGGAGCAGGCACTGCAGCAACGAGACCCTGCCGGTGTAGTAGGAGCTTAGGGGCCAGCTGGCCATCCAGCTCACCCAGTTAATCAAAGGCGTGAGCAAAAACGTCAAGGGCCGGGCCAGCAGGGATCCCAGCCCCGGCCAGATCAAGGCCACCAGGGCCGCCCCAAACCCTGCCACCAGCAGCGGCACTACTAGAAGCAATAGCAGCGGGTTGGCCAGCAGCGAGTAGGTGGGGATGCGGCCAAAGATAACCAGCTGTAGCGGCAGGGTCCAGATCTGGGCGGCCAGCGGAACGGCCAGAGCGGTAGCCACCGCCGGCGGCAAAAAGTCCAGCCGGGACACGATCGGCGCCGTCCCCACCAGCAGCCCCAAGGTGGCAGCAAAGCTAAGCTGAAACCCCAAGTCCGTAATCCACAGGGGCTGGTAGATCAAGAGCAAAACTGCCGCCACCAGCAGCGTCCCCAGGGGGTCAAGCCTAACTTTTCCTTCCAGTCTGGGCTCCGTCAGTACCAGCATGGCCGCCACCCCCATCACCGCCGCCCGCAGCACCGAAGGCGTAAACCCCGTCAAGGTGAGGTAAATCCCCAAGACCGCCAGGAGGATCCCTTGCTGCAGGCGCACCGGCAGCCGCCGCGTTAGGACAAACACCACCCCCACCACCAGGGACACGTGAAACCCAGAGGCCGCCAGGACGTGGGCCAGACCGACTTCCCGAAAGGCATCCTGCAAATCAAAATCCAATTGCGCAGCGCGGGATCCCAGCACCAAGGAAGCCAAGAGGTTCCCCTGCCGCTCCCCCAGCCCAGCAATGAACGCCTCCCGTACCCGCCACCGCAACACCCAACCTCCCCAGCCCCTCCCGCCCGGTTGGGGAATCACCTCGCGAGCGCTGAACCCCGCAAAAGCTCCCTGGCGCTGCAGATAGACCTGAAAATCAAAGCTGCCTGGGTTCAGGGCTGGACTGGGGAGGTAGAGGGATCCCGTCAGGCGCACCCGCTGGTTGGGATGGAGATCCTGGCTTGGGAGAGCTTCAGGGCTGGCAGTGACGTAGAGCTTGCCGCTCACCTGGCGAGCGGTGGAGTTGGCCTCCAACACCTGCTCCGCCTCAAGCCAAAACTGCCGCCGCTCGCTGCGGGTGGGACGGGGCTCGGAAAGAACGGTGCCCACCAGGCTCATCTGCGGCTGTGGGGCCAGCAGGCTGATATCCGTCGGGCCGGGAACCGGCTGCCGCCAGCCCAGGTAGGCCCAGGCTAAACACCCCACCAGCCCCATCGCCAGCCAGGTGCGGGCCAAACGCAGTTGCCGCCGCCACACCAGGGATCCCGCCAATCCCAACGCCAGCGGGATCCCCCAGCCCCAGCCGCTCACCGCCGGCCAGGCCCGCAGCAACAGGCCCAGGATCCAGCCCAGCCCCAGCAGATAGGTTCTCTCCATCTCCTCGCAGCGCGTTTGCCCCCACTGTACTGTCGCCCTCAGGCAGGATCCATGGCCTTGTCTTAACCTTGACCGCTTGCCGACCCAGCAAGAGCCCGCAAACTCCCTCTTGCAAGGTTAAACTGAGACGTAATGACCCACTGGCTGTTGACGGCGATATTCTAGGGTTTAAGCTGCCAAGAGGTGAGGCGCATCAGCTCGCTACCAAGTACAGGAGCGGGCATCCTCCCTTTTCAATCCCAGAGAATCTTGGCAGGGTCGTTAGGGTGATAGTGGGCTTCGCAAGGTGGGGAAACCGCACATGGACAGCGCTTTGCTGCAAGCAGCTCGTCAGATC
>NZ_JANSIR010000041.1:0-487 GCF_047462155.1 Synechococcus sp. OH2 | reverse complement strand
CCCCGATGAGCCCCTTCTGCCCAAGCCGAGCCTAAGCGCCTACGATAGCAGAGCAAGCCTCTTGTTCTCCCTCTGGACGGCTGCGATGGTGAACTTCCTTGCCAGCACCTGGGAGCTGCGCCTGTTGGGCTGGGTGCTGGTGTTGGTGCTGGGAGCCTGTGTGGGCAGCTTTCTCAACGTGGTAGTCTATCGCCTGCCGCGGGGCCTCTCTCTGCTTTATCCTGGATCCCATTGTCCCTACTGCAAGACGCCCCTGGGCCCCACGGAGAACATCCCCATTCTGGGCTGGTTCCTGCTGCGGGGCCGCTGCCGCCACTGCGGTGCGCGGATTAGCTGGCGCTACCCTGCCGTTGAGGCCTTGACCCTGGGGCTGTTCGGCCTCAGCATCGCCATCTTGGGATTTTCCCCCCGCGGGATCCTCACCTGTGTCTTGTTGGGCTGGCTGCTGGCCCTGGCGCTGGTTGATCTGGATACGTTTTTGCTGCCG
>NZ_JANSIR010000040.1:0-1149 GCF_047462155.1 Synechococcus sp. OH2 | reverse complement strand
AGTTGACAGAACTTAACGGATGTTTTAAGGTTGTGTTGTCAATCTTCGCGCTTCCTCAGGGAAGTTTGCCATCATGACCACTGTTATCCAACGTCGCTCAACCAGCAACGTGTGGGAGCAGTTCTGCGAGTGGGTCACCTCCACCGACAACCGCCTCTACATCGGTTGGTTCGGGGTGCTGATGATCCCCACCCTGCTGACTGCCACCACCTGCTTCATCATTGCCTTCATCGGTGCTCCCCCAGTGGACATCGACGGGATTCGCGAGCCGGTTTCGGGTTCGCTGCTCTATGGCAACAACATCATCACCGGTGCGGTGGTGCCTTCTTCGGCTGCGATTGGCCTGCACTTTTACCCGATTTGGGAAGCCGCTTCCTTGGACGAGTGGCTCTACAACGGCGGCCCCTACCAGTTGATTGTGCTGCACTTTTTGATTGGGGTGTTCTGCTACATGGGCCGGGAGTGGGAGCTGAGCTACCGCTTGGGGATGCGTCCCTGGATTGCGGTGGCCTACTCGGCACCGGTGGCGGCGGCGACGGCCGTGTTTTTGATTTACCCGATTGGTCAGGGTTCGTTTTCGGACGGGATGCCGCTGGGGATTTCGGGGACGTTCAACTTCATGTTGGTGTTCCAGGCGGAGCACAACATTTTGATGCACCCGTTCCACCAGTTGGGCGTGGCCGGCGTGTTTGGGGGTGCGCTGTTTAGTGCGATGCACGGGTCGTTGGTGACCTCGAGCCTGATTCGCGAGACATCGGAAGAGGAGTCTCAGAACTTGGGGTACAAGTTTGGGCAAGAGGAAGAGACCTACAACATTGTGGCGGCGCACGGGTATTTTGGCCGGTTGATTTTCCAGTATGCGTCGTTCAACAACAGCCGGAGTCTGCACTTTTTCCTGGCGGCGTGGCCTGTGATTGGGATTTGGTTTACGGCGCTGGGGATTAGCATCATGGCGTTCAACCTGAACGGGTTCAACTTCAACCAGTCGATTGTGGACAGCAACGGTCGTGTGGTTGGGACGTGGGCGGATGTGCTCAACCGTGCCAACCTGGGGATGGAAGTGATGCACGAGCGGAATGCGCACAACTTCCCGCTGGACTTGGCGGCGGTGGAAGTGGCGCCGGCCATCCGTGGCTAATCCACTCCTGA
>NZ_JANSIR010000039.1:15561-20551 GCF_047462155.1 Synechococcus sp. OH2 | reverse complement strand
CGAAGATTGACAACACAACCTTAAAACATCCGTTAAGTTCTGTCAACTACCTCGCTTGATCCTGAGAGAGGCCATGTCAGTTCCCCGCTGGATTTTAGGGATCCACACCACCACGCCTGTTCTGGGCTTGGCCCTGTTGCCGCTGGAGGAGAAGCTGGGGGAGAGCCGCAGCCGGAGTTGGTGGCTGGATCGGGAGATGGCGGCCCAGTTGCACCCTTGCCTGAGGGAGTTCTTGGCCAGCCAGGACTGGTCGCAGATGGCGGGGATCGCTGTAGCTTTGGGGCCGGGGAGTTTTACCGGCAGCCGTTTGGGGGTGAGTGTGGCGCGGTTGTTGGGCCAGCAGTTGCGCATTCCGGTGTTTGGCTACTCGACCTTGGCGGTTCTCGCCCGCCAGGCTTGGCAGGAGCAGGGATCCCCGCCTCAGCCCCTGACGGTGGCGGTGCACATGGACGCCAAGCGGGGGGAGCAGTATGGTGGCGTGTACCGGGTGGGCCCAGAACATTGGGTTGCCGAAGTAGCGGATCAGCTCTGGGAGGAAGCTGCTTGGCAGACGGTTCTGCGGCAGTGGCCGCAGGCTCTCGTCGTCGATGCCGCCGACTGGGTAGATCCGGCGCCTGTGCTGGCGTTGGCGAAACTAGCCCGCGCCGATTTCCAGGCAGGCTTGCGCCCTCCCTGGCAGACGGTGTTGCCTCTTTACGGACGTCAGCCGCCCGTTGATCTCAGAGGGCTGAATCGGAGTGCCCCGTAGCCGGGGTAAGATTGGGAAGTCTAAGCAACGGATCGCTGTGCTGACATGATCTCAAGCAACGATTTGCGCCCCGGCGTCTCTGTGGAAATTGACGGCGCTCCCTACAAGGTAATCGAGTTTCTGCACGTGAAACCTGGCAAGGGCTCGGCTTTTGTGCGCACCAAGCTCAAAAATATGCAGACCGGCAACGTTGTGGAGAAAACCTTCCGCGCCGGCGAAATGCTGCCTGCCGCCACTATTGAAAAAGTGAATATGCAGTATCTCTACGCAGAAGGGGACAATTTCGTGTTCATGGACATGGAGACCTACGAACAGGCTCCCCTCAGTGCTGCCCAAATTGGCTCTGCCGTGAAATACCTGAAAGAGAACATGGAAGTGGCCATCCTGCGCTGGAAGGGGCAGGTGATCGATGTGGAGCTGCCCAACACCGTTGTCTTGGAAGTGGTGGAAACCGACCCCGGCGTGAAAGGAGATACGGCCACGGGAGGAACCAAGCCCGCCAAGCTGGAGACCGGCGCTGAGATCCAGGTGCCTCTGTTTATCAAGGTGGGAGAACGGGTGCGTGTCGATACTCGCACCGACACCTATATAGGCCGCGAGTGATGGCTCTCCTTCTTCTTCGCCGCTGGGCTGCCGTTGTGGACAGGTGATGCATCAGGAGTAACGTTCCCTTGGATGTTGTCAATTGGCAGGAAGTTCGCCTTCTGCTGGCCGCTCTGCAGGAGAGCGACGTTACCGAGCTAACCCTGGAGTACAAGGATTTCCGCCTGACCCTGCGCAAAGGAATCCCGACTGGCCTTGCTGCTGCCGCCGCTCCGCCCGCTGCCCCGCCGCCAGCACCCCCCCCTGCTCCCCCTGCAGAAGCTCCCCCTCCTGAGAGCGCTTCTAAGCCTGCCCCCAGCCACTGGGTAGAGGTGACAGCACCGATGGTGGGCACCTTCTACAGCGCTCCTGCCCCTGGAGAGATGGATTTTGTGCAGGTTGGCCAGCGGGTGAACAAGGGCCAAACTCTCTGTATCATCGAAGCCATGAAGCTGATGAACGAGATAGAAGCTGAAACCGCAGGCGTGGTGAAGGAGATTTTGGTGAGCAACGGCCAGCCGGTAGAATTTGGTCAAGTTTTAATGCGACTGGATCCCACGGGCTAGGGGCGAGACTGGGGCAGAGGTGACTCGGCAACCAGCCGACAGCGTTGTTATCCCCAGCAGGAAATGGGCTAGAGTACAGTATGTCTGAGCTGGAATCTTTTCGATGCCCCCACGCTCGTCGCCCTCCCAGAGCGGTTCCAGCCCGTTTCCCTTTTTGGAAGGGAGGGGGGCCGCTGCTGGTGAGGCTGAGTTGAGCTTGCCGCTAGGGCAGCGTTTGCTGCGGGCAGGGCTGATTTCTCAGTCTCAGTTGGCCCAGGCCTTGCGGGAGCAACAGCAGAACCACCTTAAGTTGGGAGAAGTCTGCCTGGAGCACGGCTGGCTGACTCCGTCGGATCTCTACCGCTTCCTGCCTAGCCAGGCCCTGTCTCTGGGGGAGATTTTGGTGGCTCTGGGCTATCTGGATTTTGAGCAGTTGCGGGTGGCTTTAGCCCAACAGCGGCGGTACGGGCGGAAACTGGGGGAGATCCTCACTTGGAAAGGTTGGGTTCAGCCGGCAATTTTGGATCGCGCCCTGGATGTGCAGGTGCAGCTGCAGCGGATGGCTTCCCCCAATGCCTGGGAGGCGCTGCAGCCTTTCTTGGCCAGGGATCCCCTCCAGGCCCCGCAGATGTCCCCCCAAGAGGCGGTGGTTCAGCGTTCCCCTGCCGAAGAGGTTGCTCGAGGGAGCGGGACGGAGTCTTCGCTGTCTTGCCAGGGGGCAGAGCTGTTTCCAGTTGTTCATCCCTCGGATCCGGCAAGGGATCCCCTGCCGGGAACAACAGCCGGCGGGCGAGAATCTTCCTCTGCGGCTGAGGATCCTTTTGCTTCTGTGGCTCAGCCAGCCACCCTGGCCGACTACCGCAAGCAGGTGGAGGCCCTGCAACTCCAAATCGAGCTGCAGGAACGGGAGTGGGATCGGATCCTGGCGGACATGAACCAGCAGATTGCCGATTTCCAAAGCCAGTACCAGCAGCGCATTCAAAAACTGGAAGCCACCATCCGCCAGCAACAGGAGGAGCTGCAGCACCAAGCAAGGTTGCAGCAGGATCTGCAAGTCTGGCGAGAACACCTGCAACGGCTGGAAAGGGAGCTGGCCCTGGCCCGCGCCGCCGAACAAAAGGCGCAGCGGCAGTTGCAAACCCAGCGAGATTGCTATCAGTCCGAGCTGGAGCACCTGCGGGAGCAGATCCAGATTTTGCAGGAGCGCCAATTGGATTCTGTGCCCAGCAGCGTTGTCGCCGATTTGCGCGCCCAGCTCCAGGCAGCGCTTGATCAGGTGCGGCAGCTCCAGTCGGAGCGGGATCAGTTGCAGGCCCAACTGGCTCAGCCGGCTGCCTCCTCGGGGGAGGCTGCAGATCCCCTCCTGAGGCAGGTCGCCACCCTGGAAGAACAAGTCGCGGAGCTAAAGGCCGCTGTGCAGAGCTGGCAGGAGCGCTACGCTCAGTTGCAGCAAGAGCACGAAACCCAAATGGCGCGGCTTTCCAGCTATGTTCCTCCAGAGCAGGTGGAAAACCTCCAGGCGCAGCTCCGACAACTGCAGGCGGAAGTGGCGCAATTGACGGCGGCCAACCATGAAGCGGCAGCGCGTCTTGCCCAACAGGAGGAGCAACTGCAGCAGAGCCAAGTCTTGGTTCTGCAGCTCAGGGCGGAGCGGGCCGAGGCCGATCAGCGCATTGCCCAACTGGAGGGATTCCTGCAAGCCCGCCAAGAAGCCCTAGAACAGGCCCAGCAACAACTGAAAAGCCTGGGATCCCGCCTCAGGGCCTTGCAACAGCAGCAGGCCAAGTTGACGGTGGAGCTGCGGGATGCGCAGGAGCTGCTGGCGGCCTACCGACAGAGCCTGGAGTCTCTTCAGGAAAGCCTCAAAGCCGAGCAGGATCGCAACCGCCTGCTGCGGGTGAGCTACGAGCAACAGAAGCTGATCGCCGAGGCCGCCCAAGCCCAGTTGAGAGCTGCCAACTTGCCCACTAACCCAGGCAAGAGGCCAACCTGTTCCTCCGAGATGGGCAGAGCGGCAGCCCGCCCAACCGTTCGCGTCAGCAAGGCGGAGTCCTTGCCAGAAGAGCCTGCCCCTTCTGAGGAAGAGGTGCCGGCAGATCCTCTGTTGGCGGAGCTCACCCCCTGGGCCAGGCGCCTGTTCCAAAACTTGCAGGAGGCGGGCCTGCTAGATCGGCCCCAGGTCGAACACATCCTCAGCCGCTGGCAACAGGCGGGGGGCAAGCTGACCACGGTCATCGGCGAGTGTACGGGCCTGAAGGCGACCACGATCAAGTTCTTTGCCGACGAGGGATACTCGGCCCGCCTGTCGGGATGCCGCACGCTGGGAGACTTCCTCAAAGCTGCTGACCTAGTGCCCGCCGAGGTGCTGGAATCTCTGCCGCCGATGGATGAAGCTTCGCCCGACTGGGGGGATCCCTTGGTGGAGCGGGGCCTGCTGCGAGCGGAAACGGTGCAGTATTTTCGCCAACATTTCTTGACGGTCTCTGCCAAGGATTAAGCGATTCCGCCGATGCTCCAGCCCAGGGCCGCCGAGATGGTTGAGCGGGTGAAGGTTCTGCCCCCACAGCACATCGTCGGGCAGGAGCTGGCGGCGCGGCTGCTGGTGGCTGCTCTGGAAAAGGGGCGGGTGACCTCCAGCTACTGTTTCTTGGGGCCAGAGGGGGTGGGGCGAGGGCTGATGGCCCGCTGGTTTGCCCGGGCCCTCTTCTGCGAGGCCAGCTCGGGGATCCCTTGCGGCCAGTGCTCCAACTGCCGTTGGCTGCTAGCGGGCACCCATCCCGACCTCCACTGGGTCAGCCCTACCTATCTCCACCAGGGCCGCCTGATAGCAGCGGAGGCCCCAGAGGCGCAAACTCTGCAGCGGCGCTCCCCGCCGCAAATTCGCCTGGAACAGGTGCAGGGAGTGGCCCGCTTCTGTGCCCGTAAGCCAATGCGCGCCCGCCGTTCGCTGGTGGTGCTAGAGGGGGCGGAAACCCTGGCAGAAAGTGCGGCCAATGCCCTCCTGAAAACCCTGGAGGAGCCCGGGCCGGCCCACATCGTTCTCATCGCCCCCCAGGCGGCCTCCCTGCTGCCGACGCTGTTGTCCCGCTGCCAGATGGTGCCTTTCCGCCGCCTC
>NZ_JANSIR010000039.1:0-15468 GCF_047462155.1 Synechococcus sp. OH2 | reverse complement strand
AGCCCGGCAGAGGTAGAGCGGGTGTTGGTTAGTTTGAACTGCCCGGAGCTGCCCGGGATCCCTCGCTCTGAGCTGATTGCCCTGGCCCAAGGCAGCCCCGGACGGGCGCTGGAGGCCCACCAGCACCTGCAAAGGATCCCGCCGTCGCTGCTGCAAGACCTTAGACGCTGGCCCCCCTCGCTGCGGCAGGCCCTGGAACTGGCCAGGGCGGTGGCCGCTCTCGACTTGCCGGCGCAACTGTGGCTGATTGACTATCTGCAGCAGCATTTCTGGGCGCAGGGATCCCGCCAGGCCATCTGGCAATTGGAGCAGATTCGTTACCAGCTTTTGCACTTTGTGCAACCGCGCCTTGCTTGGGAGGTCAACCTGGCCGGATTCGACAGCAGTTGTAACCCAAGCCCTGTGGCAAAGTGAGAAAGAGCGTTCAAGACCTGCCTATGCCTGCCTGGCTTTTGGCTTTCCTCGCCGCCCTTGGAGGCTACTTGCTGGGATCCATCCCCACCGGCTACTGGGTGGGACGTTGGTGGGGCGGGATCGACCTCCGCCAAGCGGGCTCCGGCTCGACGGGGGCAACCAACGTGTTGCGGACGCTGGGCAAGGGGCCGGCGCTGCTGGTGCTGCTGGTGGATGCCGCCAAGGGGGCAGCAGCGGTGGCGCTGGGATCGGCTTTGGGATCCCCGTGGTGGGTAGTCGTAGCGGCCCTGGGGGCAGTGGTTGGCCACAGCCGCTCCTGCTGGCTGGGCTTTAGGGGGGGCAAGTCAGTGGCCACCAGCCTGGGGATCCTCTTGGCCATGGCTTGGCCGGTGGCCCTGGCTACCTTTGGCGTCTGGCTGCTGGGGATCGCCCTTACCCGCATTGTCTCCTTCAGCTCGCTGCTGGCGGCGGTGGCGGCGCCGCTGCTGATGTGGGCTCTGGGTCAGCCTCTGCCCTATGGGTTGTTTGCCCTGGTAGGGGGGGTTTATGTCATTGCTGCCCATCGGCGCAACATCGAGCGCCTGCTGGCCGGCTCAGAGCCCCGCCTTGGCCAAAAATTGGCCCAATCCCCCTAATTCTCCCTGTCCCAGAGCACGATGGAACCAACGACCGTGGTTTTTGTCTACGGATCCCTGCTGCGGGGCGGCCAGTACCACAGTCTGCTGCAAGGAGCAGAGTTTTTGGGAACCGACAGCCTCAACCACATCGATCTCTACGATCTCGGCCCCTACCCGATGGCCGTTCCTGGCCGCAACCGGCTCTACGGCGAGCGCTACCGCATTCCCCTGAGCCTGTTGCCCCGCCTAGACGAGCTGGAGGATCACCCGCGGCTGTACAGACGGCAGTGGGTGCAACTGGAGAGTGGCACTTCGGCCTGGGTTTACCTGGGCCGGCCTGAGCAGGTGCAGGGGTGCCCCCTCATCCCCAGTGGCCGCTGGCTGCCCCGACCTTCCTAGAGATCAAAGTGGAGCTTAATGCCCTCAACATACTGAGGCAGTAACTCCGCTGAGGGCAGATCCCATTCTGAGGGATCCGACTCTCTGGCAGAGGGAGCAGCGGCCTCTACAGGGCTGGCAAGCCGCTCTAGGTAGTAAATGCAATCCCCACGTCGCCAGATGCCTGGCTCCGGCAGGTAGAACAGCCGACCAACCTGGGACGACTTACCCTTCTCTCCAAACCAGCCTCCCAGACGCTGCGGGCGCACCAGCAGCAAAGGCAGGCACAGATCCGCCTTAATGCGGTAGGCAAACTGATCCCGCAGCCGCTCCAGAGCGGGATCCTCCAGCCCCATCTGAGCCGAGAAGGGGTTGAGCAGCGTTGAACGCGCTGCCCAGCTCGACTCCTGGGCCGAGGCCACCGCCGATTGGGGGGGCTTCAAGCCCAGATCCGCCAAGGTGGGCAGGGTAATCGAGCGCAGCTCCGCTCGCTTAGCTTCTAGGTAGCCGGCCCAGCGCTGCAGTTGGGAAAAGGGGATTGGCAGGGCGCGGATCCCTTCTGAGATGGGCATCTCCGGCAGCAACACCGTCCAGATGGCAGCAGAAACCGAGAGTTTCACCATCAGCTCGGCAATCGCCCAGTTCATCTGCGGATCCAGCGTTAGGATCAGCAGCGTCTCCGCGTGGTCAATATCGGCCTTCAACAGGGCCGACTCGCTTAGCACCACTTCCTGCAGGGATCCCGGCAGCAGCCGGCCAACTTCCTCTTCAGCTCCACCGGCTCCATTACTCCCAGAGGGATCCCCCAGGGCATAGGCGACCTTGTGGCCGTTGAGCTGGGCTAGGCCAGCAGGCTCGCGCAGACGGGATCCCGACGGCAGCGGCAGCACCTCTACCGCCTGGTTGAGGGAGCTCATCAACTGGGCCAACTGGCTGACGAGGGGATGGTTGCCGACGATCACCGTAGAACTGCCCTGATCCAAGCCCAGCCAACGGGCCACCCAGGCGGCGGTCAGCCCCTGCACAGTCACCGTGACCGAGATGGTCAAAAACACCAGCGCCTTGAGAGCATCCCCCCCAGTAATGCCTCGCTCGGTAAGCAAAATGGCAAACAGAGAAGCCACCGATGCCGCCACAATACCGCGGGGAGCCAGCCAGGCCACAAACAACTTTTGCCGCCAGTTGAGGTCACTGCCCCAGGTACACAGCCACACACTCAGGGGGCGAACCACCAGCATCAGGCAGAGCACCGTGGCCAGCGCTCCCCAGCCCAAAGCAAATACCGCCTTTAGAGAGAGGGTGGACGTGAGCAAGATAAACAACACTGAGATGGCCATCACCACCAACTGGCCATGGAATTGGCGCACGCTCCGCTCGGCAATGGCCGCCTTCTGCCGCACCACCAGGCCCGCCATCACCACCGCCATCAGCCCCGCTTCTGAGCGCAGCGACTGGGCCAGGGTAAACACCCCCAGCGCCCCCGCTAGCACCACCGAGTTGCGCAACTCCTCCGTCAAAAATTGCCGCGACCAGAGCAAAAAGGATCCCATCAGCCAGCCCCCCAGCGCCCCCACCGCCGACCCAATGGCCAAGCGGCTGGACAACTGCTCCAAGGCCATGAGGAAGCTGGGGTGGCCAGAAAGCACCACCTGCAGCACCACCACCGCCAAGATGGCCCCCAGCGGATCGATGAGCACCCCTTCCCCTTCCAGCAGAGTGCTGACGGCGGAATCGACCCGTACCCGCTTCAGGATAGGGTTAATCACCGTCGGCCCCGTCACCACCACCAGGGATCCGAACAAAAAGGCCAGGGGCCAGGGAAACTCCCCCAAATAGTGGGCCGCCAGTGCCCCTCCTCCCAAGGTCAGCAGGGATCCCAGCAACACCAAATTGCGCAAGCTATCGGAGACTTGGTTGAGGCGTTGCAGCCGCAGGTTCAGCCCCCCCTCAAATAGGATCAGGGCCACTGCCAGCGACACCAGCGCCTCCAGACCGGATCCCATGATCTGAGGGCGAACCCAGCCCAAGCCATCTGGCCCCAGCAACACCCCAAACAGCAGCAGGAAAACAATGCTGGGCACTTTGACAAAATTGGCTAGGACTTGAGCCGCGATCCCGGCCACCAAGGCCAGCGTAAACAGGATCGTCAGCTCAAAGGAGTTTTCCATGCCGAGGCTCAACCTCCCTTAGCGCGAACTCCGTCCCGGCGGCTTTGTCTTGGTCAGCATTGGGGTCACAGACAGTTGACATGAACAGGCTGTAAACAACTGCAAGGCACTCCGGGCCGGGACAGACATAGGTGGGAGTCAAGAGAGAGCATCTTGGCGAACGGACGCAGCCCAGGCGAGTGTAACACTCTATGCAACACCTTGAATTACTGCTTCCTGAGTCTAGGGTAGCTCAGAGGGAAGGCGAGCTCAAATGGCCTCCCTCGGATGGGTCAGCTCCGGGATCCTGTTGTGGGTTCTCCCCTTCACAGGAATAAAGGCCGGCCTCCGCCAGGGGCTTAACGCGACGAATGGGGAGGTTGGCGATCAGAGCCGTCGTCCCCCCTTCTGCCGCCAAGTGAAACTGCATCCCCTCCGCATCCAGCTCCACATAGCGAGATACCACCTCTAAGATCTCCAGGCGCATCGCTTCCAAGGCTGCCGGGGTGAGGTCGGCGCGGTCGTGGGCCAAGATCAGTTTCAGGCGCTGCTTGGCTTGCTCGCGGCTGCTGCCAGAGTGGCGGGAAAAAAGCTGATCCAAAAAATCGAGGAGCATGAGCTTCAGGGGTGGCTTGACTTAGTTGTGAACGCGAATGTGGAGGGGGGAAGGCGGCTATACCAATCCAAGTCAGGCAAAGGAGCCATCTAAAACACCTTTTGGTTTAAAAACCGCTTGGCCTTTTCCCAGAAAGACTCGCCCAAGCTAGCCAACTTGGGAAATTCCACCGTTTCTCCTTCTAGTCGTCGAGCAATGCGCTGGATGGCCTGAGCGGCCAGAGTCGGGTTGGCCGAGAGGACTAGAGGTTCCCCTTTGTTGGTGGAGACGATCACCTCCCGGTCTTCTGGAATGATACCCACCAAGGGGATAGCCAGCACCTCCACCACATCTTCCACCGACATCATCTGGCCGGCAGCCACCATATCCGAGCGCAGGCGGTTGACAACAAGCTGGGTCGAGGAGATCCCTGCTGCCTCCAACAAGCCCACCACCCGATCCGCGTCCCGCACCGCCGACACTTCCGGTGTGGTGACCAACAGCGCTTCCGTCGCTCCGGCAACGGCATTGCGAAACCCTTGTTCAATCCCCGCCGGGCAGTCGATCAACACGTAGTCATGGCTGCTGGCGAGCTTCTCCATCAACTGCCGCATCTGATCCGGGTTGACCGCCGTTTTGTTGCGGGTTTGGGTTGCCGGCAACAGTGAGAGATTGGGGGTGCGTTTGTCCTTCACCAACGCTTGTTCAAGGCGACATTCCCCCGCAATTACCTCTAGAGCCGTGTACACCACCCGATTTTCCAACCCCAGCAGCAGATCCAGGTTACGCAGGCCAAAGTCGGCATCCACCACCACCACCGAGCGACCCAAGCGCGCCAAGGCAGTGCCCAGGTTGGCCGTTAGAGTGGTTTTCCCCACTCCCCCCTTCCCAGAGGTTACGACGATAACTCGGCTCATACTCCTCTCCGCAGAAAATCCTGAAGGCTGGCAATGCAGATGACACCCTCCTGCAAGTAAACCACCTCCGGGGTGTTGGGAGGGGATCCTCCTTCCGGCGGGCGGGCCACCTGATCGGCAATGCGCAACTGAGTGGGCTCTAAGTGCAAAGCTAAGATCACAGCGCCTCTATCCCCCTCTGCACCGGCATGCACCAGGCCGCGCAGACGTCCCCAGACCCAGATGTCACCGCCGGCAATGATCTCGCCGCCGGGGTTGAGATCCCCCAGCAGAAAGACCGAGCCACGGTGGCGCACGGACATTCCCGACCGCACTGTGGATCGCAGGTAGAGGGGGGTGGTATCCGGGGGGACAGGGGAAATCACCTCTAAGGGGGAAGATTGTTCCACCGAATAGCCTAGGGTCGCCGCCGCGATCGCCGTCCCTCGGGATCCGGTTTGGACGCGCCACAAGGACAGCCGATGCTGCGACAACAAGACGGCCAGAGTTTGTAGGGTGGGCAAGTCCAGCTCTCGCTCTTGGCACCACAGGGTCAGGGGAGCCACTCCTGCCCAGTAGGGTTTGCGGCTGCGCAATTGCCACACCAAATCGTCCCAGACTTCTTCCCAAGCCAGGGTGGCGGGCAAATGCAGATGGATCCCTTGGGCATCGAATCGAAAATAGACACCCCTTTCGGATCCCCGCGGGTTAGAGGATGAGGTAGGTGAGACTGCAGAAATTTCCAGGTTCCATGCCGGGGATCCCATCATGGCTGCCCAACGATTTGCCTCAAGACAAAGCCTTATCCTATTCCATTCGCCAAACGTCGGGAGTGCGATGCAGTCTATATTGAGCTATCGGGGCTTTCTACACTGCTGCTACCCCCGGGGCAAAAGGTTGAGAGCAGTGAGCTGCAGTCCAGTCAGTCGAAATAGAAGAGTGTAACCAACTTGTGTTGCTCCTCGGCGTGCCTGCAGGCCTCCAAAAGCGTGACGCTGTCGTGAAAGGCAAAACAGATCAACTGCTGGCACTTGCTGATGATCTCTAGGTTGCACAGGCGGCTAGCCTCCGCCAGGGGAAGATGGTCATTTTCGGGGTGCTCCACCAGATGCAGCACCTGCTCCAGGCTGGCCCGCGACTCTGCCGGCTGTCGCTCCAAACTTTGCGGCAAGATCACCGTCAAGGATTTCATATCCGCCCGCATCGCCCCGCGAATCACAGCCAGGTTGGTGCCAATGGCCCCGGAAGTGAGAATGCGGTTGCCAGTGAGGGCCAAAGCGTAGCTGAGGGTCTCGATGAGGTACTGGTGGGTGATGGGCACATGGCGACTGCCCAGGATGGCTATCCGCTTTGGCCCAACTTGCTGAATCGCAGCCAGCTCCTGCAAAAACGTATCAACGCTGGTGGGAAGATCAATAGACTGGGTCAACGGGATCCCTCAGAAAACTTTTCAGAGGTGGGCTAGGCTATGTTAGCCTACACTGCGGCTTTGGGATCCAGCCAGAGAGCTGCTCAACCCGGTTTGGGCGGCCGAGTTTACCAGCGCAGCAGCGCTGCCGCTCCCTGGAACTCCTCGAGGAGGCGAACTTCGGCCTCGCCACGGACAAACTCCAGCTTAGCGCCGAAATCGCGGGCCAGCACCCAGACCTGATCCCGCAGCGCCACCGGTTGGGGCTCTGGGCAGAGGAGCTGGGCCATCTCTGGGGTTCCTCCCACCGAGCCGTCTGGACAGCGCCAGATGGTGGCCTCTAGCCTCCAGGGCAAGACCAGAATTTCCACTCGACCCAGTTGGAGGGCGTCCAGCACCGCGTCCAAGCCCCAAGCGCCGGGCTGCTCCCGAATCCGCTCTAACAAGGCCAGTTCCCCTCGGCGCTCGGCGGCCTCCAGGACGGGCACCACTCGGTCGAGGATGTCTTGCGGCGTCGGTGCGTGGAGGTTGGCGGGGTGCCCCACCCGGGCGACGACGCGGTTGCGCAAGCCGCGGTTGAGGTAGCCCTCAAAGTGAGATACCTGCCAGGCTTCCCCCATGAGCACCAGCCGCTCAATGCCCAGCCGATCCACCGCTTTGTCGAGGGCCTGGGCCAGGCGCTGGTAGAGCTTGTGCATCCAGAGGCTGACCTTGGCCGCCTCCCGCTCCTTGGGGGAGAGTTTGTCGAAGGTGCCGCCGCTGCGGGCCCGACGCTCGGCAACGGCATTTTCGATGCGGCCGGCCAGATCCTGGAGTTCCTGCCACTCGTCGGCGCCGATGTTGGCAAAGATTTCGGTATCCTCCCGCAGTTCTCCCAGAAAGAGCTCGTAGAAGTGCCACCTGGCTCCGGACAGGTGCAACACCCCGGCCCGCTCATATTCATCGAAGGCGAAAATCAAAGGGGTCAAGTACGGCTCACCCCAGCGGGCTTCTACCCGCCCGTGGGCCAGATCCACTACCGGCAGCTCCACCTGCAGGTCAATTCGACGCAGCACTAGCTTGCCATCAGCGTTGCAGCTGGCAAAAAGAACTAAGGTGCGGGCGGAAGGGCGCTCCTGTTCCAGCAGGGCAAGGATTTGCTCGTAGAGAGAAGGATCCCGCTTGCCCTCCCGGAACTCCGGCAGCTCTTTGATAGCGTTCTTGATGCGTCCTACCCAGGCAAGGCGGGCATTTTCGGGACGGGCAGGGTTGATGTCGGCGTATAACGAGAGCACCGGCGTGCTGCTGTCGCCAAAGGCAGCTTGTAAATCCTGGATCAGGGTGTTGAGCTCTTCCATGGTTTGGAAAAGGGACTTCACTACAAGATATCTAAAGCAAGATATCTAAAGTAGGAGATGCAACAGCAGATCTATCAAGGGATCCCACGCAGGATGGAGCTCAGTTGAGCTGGGCTTGAGGAGAAGATCCTGCCTGGATTCGGATAGTGTAGCTCATGTGGCTGTGAACACCCCTGCCCAGCCAATGGCCGTAGATAGGAGCGGCACCTCGGGGGTAGGCACTGGCCGCCAAAGCCACATGGCCATCGGCCACGGCCAGCCCTTGGGTGGGATCGAACCCCCGCCAACCAGCCCCCGGCAGATACACCTCTGCCCAGGCGTGCAGGTGGCGCTCTGCTGGCTCTTTGCTGGCTGTGCCCTGGAGTTCGGGGTTCTCTTGCAACGGCGGGCTGACCTGGTAGCCGCTGACAAATCGTGCCGCCAGACCTACTGCCCGACAGCCCTCCATAAACACCAGCGTCAGGTCACGGCAGGAGCCGGTTTTGCGCTGCCACGTCAAGCCGGCGGGCCAAGGATCCCCCTTCTCCCGCAAGATGTGGCGGCACTCGGAGTAGATGCGTTGGTTGAGCGCCGGCAAAAAGGCCGTCGTCTCCCCCTGCACCTGATCCCAGAGCTCCCAGGCCAGGCTTTGGATGCCGGCATCTGCCGGGGTTGCCAGATAGGGCTGCAGTTGGGCCGCCAGCGTGCTGGGATAGTTGATGGGAAGGTGGGTGGCCCAATCGAAGAGTAGATAGTCAAAGGGGTTGCGCCGCAGGGTGACCACGGTGGACTGGGTTTGGATGCGCAGATGTTCGGTGGGATCCCCAAACCAGAGCTGAACTGCCGCGTTGCCATCCAGATCCACCAGCTCCGATTGGCCTGCCGGCGGCGGATCCACCCGCAGCTCAAAGGCCAAGAGGGTTTGGATCCCGTTGCAACGGGGCCGCAACCGCACAGTGTGGGGCTCCAGTTGCACTGGACGGCTGTAGCGATATTCGATGAGATGGTGAATTTGAACTTGCACAGGCTTGCCCCAGGACGGTCAACAGGTTGTGTCTCAAGTCTCAGTCGCTCGTTTGTGCTACAGTTAGCCGAAATTGGCGAAAAAATCAAACGGCAGTCAAAAAAGTAGGTAGGTCTTTGCCTCGGGCAAGTGTGTAGGGGCGCATTGACAATGCTTGGGGGCTTGCTTGTGGCCTGGGTGTCGGGTCAGCGGCACGGAGGTTTCTAGGATCCCCCGACTTTGCTCAGTGGGAGCGTCAATGGGCAAGCTCTTCTCCTTGTAGAGAGCTAGCTGCAGGTCGGCGGTTGGCCGGGGCGTCGCCTAGGGCCAAGACATCTGAGGGTGCCCTCTGGAAGGCTCTCCTGCTGGAACTCGCTGCTCAAGCGACCAAACTGCTACAGGAGGCTGGGCTAAGCCTTGGCCTGAGGATTTGGCGAGGTGGCGCAGCTTTCCTCTCACTCAAGCTGGACTTGCCCTTTCAGCAAAGCGAGGATTAGTCGGTCAATTGCCTCCAGATCCAATTCGTCGTAGAGCCGCTCCTGGAGGAGGTGGCAGATTTGGGATTCTTGCTGGCGGCTGAGGTAGGTGCTCTGGAGAACCGATTCGACAATGAGGCGGATGGACATGGGGCAGTGCTCTAACCCAACTGCCCCAATGAAATGCGAAACAAGGGGGAGGCAGCGGTGATCTGGGTCAAATGGCCATCCTTAGCCGGCAACCTTGACCTGGGCAGCCTAGCCAAGCAACGCCACGGCGGGCAAGGGCAGTTCAGCTGCCGCCGCTGTATCCAGCAGCCACAGCAGCCGCCCTTGGGGATTGAGGCGCTGGCAGGGCAGGTGGGCCTCCGTTGTCAGCGCCTCCTTGACAATTGCAGCCTTGCCGGCTCCAGTTACCAAAACCACCACCTGCCTGGCCTGGTTGAGAACAGGATAGGTGAGAGTTAGGCGTGGCTCCTCTCCCTTCTGCCCCACGGTTACCCAGCGATGTTGCACCTGCAGGGCGGCTGTGCCGGGGAACAGGGAAGCCGTATGGCCGTCTTCTCCCACTCCCAGCCAGATCAGGTCGAAGGCAGGACATTCGGTGCCGAAAATCTGCTGCAGGGTCGCCTCGTACTCCGCCGCATCTCGCAAGGGATCCCCTGCTTGGGTGGGCATGGGAAAGACCTGAGAGGCGGGAACCCCGACCGTCTCCAGCAGGATCCGCCGTACCATGCCGTAATTGCTCTCAGGGTGATCCGGGGGAACGTAGCGCTCATCCCCCCAGAACAGCCAGGTTTGCTGCCAAGGGATCCCTGGCGTCTGGGTTAAAGCGGCATACAACTTTCGCGGCGTGTTTCCCCCTGCCAGAGCCACCGTAAAGCGACCCCGTTGACGGATAGCCGCCGCGGCCTGCTCTTGCCAGATCTCGACCGCCCGTCGGAAAAAGGCTGTCCCCTCCGGCCAGATTTCCAACTGGAACCCTTGCATGGATCGCCCTCTGTTGCTGCTTGCCCAACTGCCCTAGCCGAGCAGAAGGATCCCCTTCACCCAGAGGCCAAACCCTAGGAAGCAACCGCCAGCTTTTTGGCTTCCGCCTGGATTTTCTCGTAGAGGGCCCGCAGCTTCAGGCCCACGATGACCTGGATGAGTCCAGAGCCATTGCGGGATCCGGGATATTCCGGGTGCTTGCGCAGCAATTCCGTCAGCTCGCCGTAGTAGCGGGTCGACAGATTGCTTAGGTGGTTCTCGATGTAGATGACCTCCTCCAGCTTGTCGAAGGTGCCGTCAATTTCCAACACCGAAACCGGCTGATCGAAGTAGGTGGAGGGGCCGTAGTGCAGGCGGATGCCTGGGTAGGAGCAGGTCAGCTTTTTGCCACAAGGGATCCAGTCAATGGTGGAGCCTTCGTCGAAGAGATAGACATGGTCAAAATACTTCACCCCCTCCCGCTGGATCATGCGCACCCGCAGCACTTTGTGCTCCGGATCCACCTCTGGCAGCAGCTTGGTGGGCAGCACCTCGATGACCACATCGGCATAGCGCTTCTGCACATCGACGTAGGCTTCAAAATCGGGGCGGCGGGCCTCGATGGAGCGCAACACATCTTCATAGGTGTGGCCCCGCTCCGCCATATCCCGCTTCACCTTCCAGGCAATCTTGATCTCCGGCGCCAGATCCAGATAGACCTTGAAGTCCAGCAGCTCCCGCACCCGCTCGTCGTACATGGGGTGAAGGCCCTCCAAGACGATGATGGGGCTGGGATCCACCCGCTCCGGTGGGTCAATGAGCCCCGTCTCGTGGTTGTAGATGGGCTTCATCACGCTCTGGCCATTTTTGAGCGCCTTAGCCTGCTCGTACATGAGGTCGAAGTTGTTGGCGCGGGGATCCAGCGCCGTGATGCCCTTCTCTTTGCGCTGGTAGCGATCCAAGGAGTGGTAGTCGTCCAGACAAATGGTGGTAATGAGATCCCGGCCAAACAAGTCCCCCAACCGCCGCAAGAACGTGGACTTGCCACAGCCAGAATCTCCGGCAACACCGATCATTACAATACGTTCAGGACTGCTTGCCATGGGAACTCCTTGGGGATGGGCAGGGCAAAACTGAGAGGAAGCCTCTAAAAAAGTTACTGTTCTTTATGGCCTTGCATATTACCACAAGACGCTCCCCCACAACCGAGCTTGAGGCCAGAGAGGCGGGCACCGTCAAGGAACAATTTAACAAAGATCGTCTGTCTCCCGGCGACGACTGAGGAGAAGAGAAGTTTCCCGGCCTGGCTTTCTCAGGATCGGCCTGGGGTGTTCCCCTCCGGCAAGTTCCGTTCGGGCAGGCGGGCTGCTAAGGTGTTTGCTAGAGAGTTTTCTCCCATTGCCAGGAGCAGTTCGCCGTTATGGTTGCCAGCGCAGAAAAGCGAGAAGTTGTTGTCAATCTGTACCGTCCCAACGCGCCCCTGATCGGCCAGTGTGTAGAGACCTACTCCCTTGTGGGGGAAGGGGCACCTGGCCTGACCAAGCACATTGTGCTCAGCCTACCGGATCCCAACTACCGCTACCTGGAGGGCCAAAGCGTTGGTATTATTCCTCCTGGCGTAGATGACAAGGGCAACCCCCACAAGCCCCGCCTCTACTCCATTGCCTCCACTCGCTATGGCGACGACGGCGAGGGGCGCACCGTTTCTCTGAGTGTGAAACGGGCCGAATACGTGGATAAGGAGACGGGCCAGCCGGGAGTAGGGGTCTGCTCCGGCTTCCTCACCGATCTCAAACCCGGCGATGAGGTGATGATCACCGGGCCCTCAGGGAAAACCTTTTTGCTGCCGGAAGATGAGAACGCCAACCTGATTTTGATTGCCACCGGCACTGGCATCGCCCCTTTTCGCGCCTTCATCAAGCACCTGTTTGAAGAGGATCCCAACTACCAGGGCAAGATCTGGCTGTTTTTTGGGGTGCCCACCACGTCCACCCTGCTCTACCACGGGGATCTAGAAGCTTGGAAAGCCCAGTATGGGGATCGCTTCCGCGTCGATTACGCCATCAGCCGCGAACAGCAAACCCCCGACGGCAAAAAGATGTACGTGCAAAACCGCATGGCCGAGTACGGCCCCGAACTATGGGAGATGCTGCAGCAGCCCAACACCTACACGTACATCTGTGGCCTCAAGGGAATGGAGGACGGCATCAACAGCGTCATGGCCCCCCTTGCCGAGCAAGCCGGTCAAGACTGGAGCAAGTTCCAGAAGGAGCTGAAGAAGGCCAACAGGTGGCACGAGGAAACCTACTGAGGGGATCCCTTTGGGTTCACTGGTCTCCGGTGCTGCCGCTTAGGAGGGATCCCGTCGGCGCTGGGGATTCGCAAAACATGCCAAAATGCTGGTATCTTAGCCCACCTGAAGCCGAGAGCTGTTCTCCCCAGGAGCCCTAGACTGTGGACGCGCGCTACAATCCTCTGGCCATCGAAAGCAAGTGGCAGGCCCACTGGCGTGAAATCGGGTTGGATCGCACCCCAGAGCTGACGGCGGAAAGCCGCAAGTTCTACGCCCTGTCGATGTTTCCCTACCCCAGTGGCAGCCTGCACATGGGGCATGTGCGCAATTACACCATCACGGATGTCATTGCCCGTCACAAGCGCATGCAGGGGTATGCGGTGCTGCACCCCATGGGGTGGGATGCCTTTGGCTTGCCGGCGGAGAACGCGGCCATTGACCGCGGGATCCCGCCGGCCAAGTGGACCTACCAGAACATCGCCCAGATGCGGGATCAACTGCAGCGGCTGGGGCTTTCCTACGACTGGGAGCGGGAGATCACCACCTGCGCCCCCGACTACTACAAGTGGACGCAGTGGCTGTTTCTGCAGTTTTTCAAAGCGGGCCTGGCCTACCAGAAGGAAGCACCGGTGAACTGGGATCCCGTGGATCAGACCGTCTTGGCCAACGAGCAAGTGGACGCCGAGGGGCGCTCCTGGAGATCGGGGGCTCTGGTGGAAAAGCGCCTCCTCAAGCAGTGGTTTCTCAAGATCACGGCCTACGCCGACCAACTGCTGGCCGACTTGGAACAGCTCTCCGGCTGGCCAGAGCGGGTGCGTACCATGCAGGAGAACTGGATTGGCCAGTCGGTGGGGGCTAGGGTTGTCTTCAAAACCGAAACAGGGGAGGAGCTGCCGGTGTTTACCACCCGGCCTGACACCCTTTGGGGAGCCACCTTCATGGTGCTGGCGCCGGAGCATCCTTTGGTGGAGAAGCTCACCACCCCTGAGCAACAGGCTGCCGTCAAGGCCTACCAGGCCGAGGCTGCTGCCCGCAGCGAGATGGAGCGCAGTGCCGAAGATCGGGAAAAAACGGGCGTCTGGACAGGATCCTACGCCATCAACCCCGTCAACCAAGAGCGGATTCCCATCTGGATTGCCGACTACGTGTTGATGGGCTATGGTACGGGGGCCATCATGGCTGTGCCTGCCCACGACCAGCGGGACTTTGAGTTTGCCCGCAAGTTTGGCCTACCCATCAAGCTGGTGGTGCAACCGCCCCAGGGTGAGGTGGAAAGTGCCGAAGATCTGCAGGCGGCCTGGACAGGGGAGGGGGTGTTGATGAACTCCGGCCCCTTGAACGGGATCCCGGTGGGCAAAGGCCCAGGGCAGAGCGTAGAAAGAGCCATCGCCTGGCTGGAGGAGCAGGGGCTGGGAGAACGACAGGTCAACTACCGCCTGCGCGACTGGCTCATCTCGCGGCAGCGCTACTGGGGTTGCCCCATCCCCGTGATCCACTGCCCCCACTGTGGCACTGTGGCAGTCCCAGAGGAGGATCTGCCGGTGCTGTTGCCGGAGGATGTGGAGCTGACGGGGCGAGGGGGGTCTCCCTTGGCCCAGCGGGAGGACTGGGTGAAGGTAAAGTGCCCCACCTGCGGCGCCGAGGCCCGCCGCGAGACCGACACCATGGACACCTTCATCTGCTCCTCGTGGTATTTCCTGCGCTTTAGTGATCCCCGCAACGAGCGCGAGATCTTCCGCAAGGATTTGGTCAACGCCTGGCTACCGGTGGATCAATACGTGGGCGGCATCGAGCACGCCATTTTGCACCTGCTTTACTCCCGCTTTTTCACCAAGGTGCTACGGGATCTGGGGCTGTTGAATTTTGACGAGCCCTTCTCCCGCCTCCTGACGCAGGGAATGGTGCAGGGGCGCACCTACTACAACCCCAACAAGTCCGGCAAGGATCGCTGGATCCCAGCGGCTCTGGTCAAGGATCCCAACGACCCGCGGGATCCAGAGACCGGCGAGCCTCTGGAAGTTATCTACGCCACCATGTCCAAATCCAAGGGCAACGGCGTGGATCCAGAGGAGGTGCTGGCCCACTACGGAGCCGACACAGCCCGCATGTTTATCCTCTTCAAGGCGCCGCCGGAAAAGGACCTGGAATGGGACGATGCCGACGTGGAAGGGCAGTTTCGCTTTCTCAACCGCGTCTGGCGGCAGGTGTACGACTTTGTCGTTCGCGCTAGCGGGACGGAGTCCTTGCAAGGCAAAGCCGCCGAGCTGCTGCAGGCCAAGGTTGAGGCGGGATCCCTGACCAAAGCGGAAAGGGATCTGCGCCGCGCCGTCCACACGGCCATCAAGGAAGTCAGTGAGGATCTGGAGGAGTACCAGTTCAACACGGCCATTGCCGAGCTGATGAAGCTGAGCAATGCCCTGGCCGAGGCGGGGATCCCAGACTCGCCAGTCTATGCAGAAGGGATCCGCACCCTGATCCTGCTCTTGGCTCCCTTTGCCCCCCACATAGCTGAGGAGCTTTGGCAGGCAGTGGGCGGTACAGACTCGGTGCATCGCCAGTCATGGCCCAGCTACGACCCGGCGGCGCTGGTGGCCGACACGGTAACCATTGTGGTGCAGGTCAACGGCAAGCTGCGCGGCTCCTTTGAAGCCCCTGCCGATGTCACGCCCCAGGAACAGGAGCGGCTGGCTCTGCAGTCGGAGGCGGCCCAAAGGTATCTGCAAGGGGTGACTCCGAAGAAGGTCGTCGTGGTGCCGAAGAAGCTGGTTAACCTGGTTGTCTAACCCTCTTGACTCTGGATGTACTGTTTCACTGTTTCTAGGGGTGCACCGCCACAGGATTTAGAATCGTGCCAGAGCTTTGCTTTTCCCCAGTACGCCTTAGCTCTCCAAACTGTTGCCTTAGTATTCGACTTGATGCTGACTTGAGAAAAGAAACGAGGTTAGATAGGTTGTTA
>NZ_JANSIR010000038.1:7595-17119 GCF_047462155.1 Synechococcus sp. OH2 | reverse complement strand
ATTGCCATCACTTCCTGTCGATGTTGTTCCAAAATACCCACTTGCTTCCTGCCTACTCTCCTGGGGGTTAAATCCTGAGTTTGTTTGTACACTGTACTGTTCTTTTGGTCGCTATGAACTGTTTGGCTACCTGGCGGATAGAGGTCTGACCTGCCAGATAAGCTGCCACGACTCTTTGCCGTAAATCCAAAGAATGGGCTGGCATCCGCTTCTCTCCTTCCTTTTGAAACCTGCACCCTAATTAACAGGCTGTACTCCAGGCTATATACTGCCGAGATTAGGCAGCTTACCGCCAGGACTAATGACCAGGGCTTGCGCCGCCGGATTCGTGGGTCAACCGCTTGGTTCAGCTTGGCATTGAGCAGCGCCGACTTTATCCGGTTGGCGGGGGGTCTTAGCTCCTGTAGCCAGCAACACCACTGACGAAGGATGGGCAAAGAATCGCTGCGTAGAGTCGATCGATCTGGCCGGCGGCGGGATCCCCTAGGGGGAGTTTCCGAGGGTTGGGGAAAGTCTGGACACTGCGGCTATGGCGCTAGCTTAGAGGCAACTCTTTTCTCAAGTTTTCTCAAGCTAGTTCGTGGGGTGGGATCCATGCTGAGGCCCAGTCTTTTGTTCTCCGGATCGGCGCTTCTGGGTTTGTTGTCTTGGCTGTGTTTGAGCGGCGAATGCGGCTGGTTGGCTTCCCTGCGCAAGGGACGGGGCGCTGTCCCTGAAGTTTCCTCGGCGCCAGCGCAGAGTGTTCAAGTGGCGGCATTTGCAGATGAACCCGATCCTGAGCTCCTGCTCAGGCAACAAGCCCAACTGGAAGCCCAAGTACGGCAGCTTGAGCAGCGCTCTCAAGCGCATCAGTTGCTGGCGCAGCAGGCGGCCCAAAGGGGGATCCCTCTTTCCACCCAGGCTGGCGAGCGTTTTCACTTGGATCGCGTCTATCTGGCGCGGCTAGCTCAATTTCTGGAACAGGAGCCGGGGAACGCGCAGCTGTATCTGCAGCGGGCTCAGTACTTCTGGGATCGGTTGCAGGGCGATCCCTTGGCCTTGCCGGAGCCAGACCAGGCGACTGCTGTTGACCACCTGCTGAGCTTGGCGCTGCGGGATCTGGACATTGCCATTGCTTTGGATCCCTATTTGCCTGAAGCTTACTTGCTCAAGGCCAGGATTCAACACGAGTATTTCGGGGAGCTGGAGCAGGCTTTGGCAACTTTGTCCCCCCTGGATCGCATTGCCTATCGCAACCCCCAACTTCACTTGTTGCGCTCTCGCATCTGGGCCGAACAGGGACATCTGGAATCGGCGTTTGATGTGTCGCACCTGGCCATCGAGCTGGCCAAGCAAAACCAAAGCCCTGCCGATCTTTTCGATGCTTATGTCCATCGCGGCCTGATGTGGGCCAGCATTTGCGACTTCAACTTGGCCGTTCAGGATTTCAGCCGAGCTATCGAGGCGCAGCCGCAGCAAGCCGAGGGCTACTACCACCGCGGCATGGCGCGCGCCTATCAGGGGGAGGATAGGGCCGCTGCCGCTGCCGACCTGGGCCGTGCTTTGACGCTGTGGCAGGCTGCAGGCAGAGGATCCCCAGAGCTGCTGGAATATGTAGAAGCAGTACGGATGGAACTGTTGCAGTAACTCCACTGCTGGCTGGGTTTCTGCTGCGGATCTTTGTCTGGCCCGTTGGGTAGAGAGGTTCTGGGTTTGGGGTCTCTGGGCAGAGGGCGTTTGGCAAGTGCGGCCAAGCCATTCCAGGGTGGTAGAGCCATCTGTTACCCAGGAAAACTGGAACGCTCCCCTTGAAGAGAACCCAGCCAGATGATGAGCCGAAGACAACTGACCCTCTCCGTCTCCTCCATAGCCCTGGTGGTGGTCACAGGGATGCTGCTGCTATTGGGGCAACTGCGCAACCTGGTGCTGACCGCGATGATTGCGTTGGTGGTGGCAGTGGCGCTGGGTCCCTTGGTGGATCTGGCGGAGCGGCTGTGCATTCCCGGCTGGCTGGGGGTGGTGGCCATTGTCCAGGGGGGCTGGACGTTTTTGTAGGTGCTGATCCTGTACGTTGCCGTTCAAAACTTGGAAACCTATCGGCTCTCTGGCTTAGCAAGAGAGCCGCTCCCCCGCGGGGAGCAACCTGGAGGGATCCTTGCCCTCTCCTGCCAGCGGCTCTGCGGAGGCCGACTCCCTGACGCGGTCAGCTTTCTCCGGGCGCAGTCTTGGCTGGGTCGAGAGGAGCTGGCGGAGCTGGCCAATCTCGCTCAGATACCGGCTCGGAGAGATCTAGAGGGTTGAAGCGGTTCATGGCCGCCCTTAATCCTTCTTGCAAGCAACACTCCACTGCTTCCACTGCTGCCCTCAGAACCCGCTCCAGCACTGCCTGCTCGGTAGGTTCAAACCTTCCCAAAACATGCCCAACCATGTCTTGGTGGCCTTTGGGCTTGCCCACCCCCAGCCGTAGGCGAGGGAAGGCCTCGCTGCCCAAATGTTGGATGATGGACTTCATGCCGTTGTGTCCGCCAGCAGAGCCAGATCCCCGCAGACGCAGGCGACCCAGGGGCAAGTCCATATCGTCGTACACCACCAGAACCGAGGCGGGATCCAACTTGTACCAATCCATCACCGCCCGCACCGACTGGCCAGAACGGTTCATGTAGGTCTCCGGTTTGAGCAGGCGCCGCTTGCCCCCCAGGGCAAGCCCTTCTCCGTAGGAGCCCTGGAAGCGCTTTTCCAAAACCAACGGGATCCCCCAGCGCTCCGCTAGCCGATCCACCACCATAAAGCCGCAGTTGTGCCGGGTGTTGGCATACTGCGGGCCAGGGTTGCCCAAGCCGACAATGAGCTGGATAGTAACCTCCTCTGGCGGCTGGCTCTTGATCTGGGTCACTGCATCGTCTTTTGCCTCCACAGGTAAAGTAGGGTAGCAGAGTTACTCTGGATAGGCGAGCCCCCGCCTCCCCCCTCTGGGCGGCGGTGGGAACGCCCGTAGCCCAGTAGAGGATAAGCCATGTCCCTCAGGCCTGCCCCCTTCGAGCTCTCCCTTGGCGAAGCTAAATTCGAGCCTGCTGCTGCCTTGCGCCTGAGTCAGCGGCTGATCCAGGTGGGGATTGCCCTTTCCTCAGAAACGGATTTAAAGCGGCTGCTGGAGCTGATTGTTGCCCAGGCGCGCGAGCTAACCTGCTGCGATGGGGCCAGCCTGTTCCTCCGCGAAGGAGATGAGCTGCGCTTTTTCGTGGTCAAGCGCAACGAGGAGCTGCGGGATCTGCGCCTCCCCCTCAGCCCTTCCAGCATCGTGGGCTATGTAGTGCTTACCGGGGAGAGCTTGAATCTGCCGGACGTTTACCAACTGCCCCCCAATCTGCCCTACGCTTTTAATCCCCAGGTGGATCGGCAGACTGGCTACCGCACCCGCTCCCTGCTCACGGTGCCGCTGCGGGATCCCTCAGGAAACATCCTCGGAGCCTTGCAACTCTTAAACCGCCTCAGGCCGGATCGTCCTGCTGAGCTAGCGCGCAACCAGGTGGCCGAATGGAGTCAGCCGTTTTCTGAGCTGGAAGTCCAGGTGGCCGAAGCCCTAGCTTCCCAGGCAGCTGTTGCTTATCAAAATGTGCGCTTGCGGGAAGAGCTAAAATCGGCTCACCTGGAAACGATTTTTTGTCTAGCTCAGGCCGCTGAGTATCGGGATCAGGACACGGCTTTCCACCTAAAGCGCATGAGCCACTACTCCCGCATCATTGCCCAAGAGTTGGGCCTCTGCAGCCATGAACAGGAGCTGATTTTCTACGCCAGCCCTCTGCACGATGTGGGCAAAATCGGGATCCCGGATGCCATCTTGCAAAAGCCAGGCCCCCTCACCCCTGAAGAGCGACAGATCATGAACCGCCACCCTGAGATTGGCTACGAGATCCTCAGCAAGTCCGACTCGGAGCTGATGAAAAAAAGCGCCATCATTGCCCTCACCCACCACGAAAAGTTCGATGGCAGCGGCTACCCGCGGGGCCTCAAGGGCGGAGGGATCCCGCTGGAAGGGCGGATTGTGGCTTTGGCCGACGTGTTCGACGCCTTGGCTAGCCGCCGTCCCTACAAAGCAGCCTGGGATCTAGACGAGATCTTTCGCTTTGTGGAAAGCAACAGCGGCAGCCACTTCGATCCGCAAGTGGTGGCAGCTTTTAAGCGCGGGCGCGGCGAAATCCTGGAGATCTACCACCGCTATCAAGAGGCTCACTAACCCCAGATCCCCTTAGCCCCTGGGTTCAGAACAGGTTCCTCGCCTGCCCACCAATAAAGCACAAATGAAAAAGAAAGAGCATCTCTCCGCACAATCCCGTATAGGCTTGTAGCCAGAAGACAAGATCTCAAGCCAAACTAAGGGTGGCCGGCTCTGTTTGCCGCCGGTTCGCTGGAAAGGCGAGCAGAGCTCTGCCTCTGTGCTCCTCTATACATAGCACATTCTTGGCCACTTGTCTCTGCCCAACCCGCGCCGAGGATCCCTGTGATGGCTACCCTGACCAATCCGCCCACTTCCACCCTCTCGATCAACACCAAGCTGCGCGATCTGGCTCTGGTGGACTTTCAGGTGAGCGAGTCCACCCCCTGCGAGAACGTGGTGCGCCGCCTAGAAGATGATCCCAGCCTTTCGGGGGTCATCGTGCTGGATGAGCGGTCGCGGGTGCAGGGGATGTTGACCCGCCGCGCCATTTTGGAGTGGATGCTGAGCAAGCCCTATGGCCTAGACGTGTTTTTGAAGCGGCCCATCAGCTCCATGGTGGAGTTCCACGGACGGGGCTTTTTGCTGCTCCCCGGCGACTGCGATGTCATCGCGGCGGCCAGCCAGGCCTTCCGGCGGCCCCAGGAGACCATCTACGACCCGGTGGTGGTACAAGTTGGTTCCCAGGACTACCGCCTTTTGGATGTGCCGGTGTTGTTGGTGGCCCAGTCGCAGGTGCATCTGGCCACGCAGCGGAAGCTGCAAGAACAGCAGGAGGAGATGCAACGGATCTTGGCCGAGCTGGAGCAAGAGAAAAACCGCAGCCTTCAGTATGCCCGCGATCTGGAGCGGCAAAAGGCCGAGATCCTCAGCCAGAACATCGCTCTAGATCGGGAGCGGCGCCAGGCCCAGCAGCGCTCCGAAGAACTGGCCCGCCTCAACGACCGCATCATCGAGATCAGCTCGGTGCTCTCGGAGAAGGGCAAATCCACCTTTGCCGCCACCTTTGCTGGAGTAGAGGCCGTTCGCCGTCTATTTCAGGAAATTGCCGACAGCAACCAGGAGCTCTCCCGCGAGCTCAAGGAAATCAACACCATCGTTGACTTGATCGTAGAGGTGGCGGGCTATATTCGCCTGCTCTCCTTTAATGCGGCTGTGGAGGCCAACCGCAGCGGCGGAGGTGGCGGTTTTGGCGCCATTGCCCAGGAGATTCGCAAATTGGCAGGGCGCACCACCGAAGCCAGCAACCGCATCCGCGGCTTGGCAGAGCGCATCCAACGCCAAAGCCAATCCACCCTGCAATCAGCCCAGGCCAGCGCCGAGATGGTGCAATCCCTTTACCAGCAGGCTCAGTCGGCCCAGGCGGCTCTGGAGGAGTTGCAAGCCCTCTTGGAGCGGGCCCAGGTTTAGCCTTTTTTGGGAGTGGTCTGGCCCTCGCGGATCTCGTAGGTGTAAAACTGCCCTGCCACTGCCAGAGTTTGGAAGTGGTAGGTGGGCAAGGAGCTCCCCAGCGGGCCAAAGTTAAGCAACGACAAATCGGTGCTGTAGAGGCTGAAGAGGATAAAGTTTTGCCGGCGGGTCTGGCGCAGGAACAGCTCTGCCAACTCCGGTTGCAGCTCTTGTACAAGGGCGTGACATTCCTCAATGAGGGTGGGCAAAAAAGCCGGGAGCTGGGCGCAGTATTCCCGCGTGGCATAGGCAGCCAACTGTTCCCCTGCGTAGGCCCCATACGCTTCCGGGGTGGGATTGGTGATGGCCAGAGCAGCCACACCTCCGGCCAGAGCCAGTCCGAACAGCAAGCCCAGAACCTTCGCCATGGCAGCCTCCAAAACAAGATCCCGATCTTCCTCTGGGCTCGGATCCCTCCAGCCATTTCCCCAATCCAGATGCGCCCGTCAGCGGGCTAGGAAGTTAAGATGGGATCCCAGACCCGATGACTTCAGATAGCATCTACAAACCCATGGAACTGGCCGATCTGAGACGCAGCCTAGAATCGCTCACCTCGCGCCTGAGCAGTGCTCAGGACTATCTTTGACCTGCCCCGCCTAGAGCAACAGATCGCCATTTTGGAGCAAGAGGCGGCGCAGCCGCAATTTTGGAACGATGCCGAGGCGGCCCGCCGCCACCTGCAACAGCTCAACAGCCTCAAGGCCTCCTGGGATCAAGTCCACCGCTGGAAGGATCGCCTGGAAGATGCTGCTAGCGCCCTGGAGCTGCTGCAAGAGGATCCCGACCCGGAGCTGTTGGCGGAAGTGTCCGGATCCCTGACGGCGGTGGAGCGGGAGCTTAGCCAATGGGAGTTGCAGCAACTGCTTTCCGGCCCCTATGACAAAAACGGCGCCATCCTCACCATCACCGCCGGCGCGGGGGGAACCGATGCCCAGGACTGGGCAGCGATGCTCCTGAAGATGTACACTCGCTGGGCAGAAAACCAGGGCTACAAGGTTCGCCTCTCAGAATACTCGGAAGGGGCAGAGGCCGGCATCAAGTCGGCCACCTTGTTGATCGAGGGGCCCTACGCCTATGGGTATCTTTCCGCCGAGAAGGGCAACCACCGCATGGAGCGCATCAGCCCCTTCAACGCCAACGGCAAGCGCCAGACCAGCTTTGCCGGCGTCGAGGTCATGCCCATCCTGGAGGAAGAGAATGAGTTCGAGCTGAGGATGGAGGATCTGGAGTTCGAGACTTCTCGTTCCGGTGGGGCAGGCGGCCAAAACGTCAACAAGGTGGAAACGGCGGTGCGGGTTATCCACAAGCCCACCGGCATTGCCGTGCGCTGCACCGAGGAGCGTTCCCAACTGCAAAACAAGGAGCGGGCTATCCAGATCCTGAAGGCGAAGCTCATCGAATTGGAAGAGGAAAAGCGCCGGCAAAAGCTGGCCGAGATCCGCGGCGAGATGGTGACCCAGGGCTTTGGGGGCCGGATCCGCACCTACACCTTCGATCCCTACAAGTTGATCAAAGACCACCGCACCAACGCCGAAACCTACAATGTCGAGGCGTTTATGAATGGCGAACCGGAGGAGCTGATGCACTTTATCCAGGCCTACCTGCGGCAGGAACGGGCCAAGCAAGCCGCCGCAGTCTAGGGCCGGCTGTGGCGCTCCCACACCGCCTGCATCAGGGCTGCCCGCTCCTGGGCTGAGATCGCGCCCAATTGAATGGGATCCCACTCTGGGAAAAACTCCCCCACCCCCCATCCCAAGGCTCTGGGATGGGCTGTTTTTGCCTGCAGGGATCCCGCCCAAACTAGGCCGTGCCAAGCGCCAATAGGGGTTTCCAGGGCCGAGGAAAACACCAGATCCAACCCCGGGTGTTGGCTGAGGTAGTCCCTCAGGGCAAGACCGGATCCGACCAAAGAGGGCTTGACCACCAGGATCCCTTGCCAGCCGGAGCGGTGGACAGCTTGCAACTGCTCCAGGCCGGCCACTGACTCATCCAGGGCAAGGGGAGTTTGAAACTCGCGGCTCAGTTGGATCAAGTCGGCGTACTGCTCCGGGGGCAGGGGCTGCTCGAAAAACTCGATCTTGCCCGGCCACTCCTGATTGAGCTGGTCGCAGAGGGCCAGCCAGCGCCGCGCCTCTTCTAGGGTCAGCCCCCCGTTGGCATCCAGGCGCAGCCGGGATCCGGGCGGCAGTTGCTCCAGCCAGCTTGCTAGCTTTTTCCACTCCTGCTCAAAGGCATCCACCCCCACCTTGCCTTTGTAAACCGGGTAGGAACCTACGGGGACGGCTTTTCCCAAAAGCCCACAAAACGCAAGCCCCGAGAGATCCCTGGCCAGCCAGCCGGGATCCCGACAGGCCAGCCAGGCGCATTCCAAGCCAAAGCGAGTGGCGGGGAGAGTTGCTGGGATCCCTTCAATCTGCGCCTCGGATAGCTCAGCCGGCAACTGCTGGCAAAACGCCAGCGCTTGCTCCAAAGTCTCGCTGCCCAACCAGGGGATGGGAGCAATCTCCCCGTGGCCCTGCTGACCCGTTTCCAGATCCGTCAGCCGGATCAGGATCCCTTCCCGGACAGACCATAGGCCGTAGCGCGTGCGCAAAGGCCGCCGGAAGAGCCGCCGATACCGGCAAAACTCAAAGCGCATTTTCAGTCCAATCCAGTTGAGGATTCCCCCGAAAGGGGAGTTTCCAATTTCTAGGGATCCTCCCAAAGGGGGAACCGAAAGAAAGAAGGGCTTGGCTTAGCACCATAGCCCTTCTCGTTTCCAATTTCTAGGGATCCCCCCGAAGGGGGAACAACAAAACTAAATACAGACTGATCAACCAGAGAAAATTGAATAGTTTCCAATTTCTAGGGATCCCCCCGAAGGGGGAACAGCCCTTGGAGGAGAACACCCCAGACTTGACCGAGGAGTTTCCAATTTCTAGGGATCCCCCCGAAGGGGGAACCCCAGGTTTGCACCGTCCGCGTCACGGGGCGGAACGGTGCCAGGTTTCCAATTTCTAGGGACCCCCCCGAAGGGGGAACCCGCCGTCATCGGTCTCCTGGTGGATCTCGAAAAATGTTTCCAATTTCTAGGGATCCCCCCGAAGGGGGAACGCCCTGAACGGGCGAGTCCAAGTGACCAACTACGACGAAGTTTCCAATTTCTAGGGATCCCCCCGAAGGGGGAACCCGTGAGGATCCGGGATAAACATAACCCTCGCCTGACCCGGTTTCCAATTTCTAGGGATCCCCCCGAAGGGGGAACACGAAGAGGTTGACCGCCCTTCGTATGAGTAGGGGGGTTTCCAATTTCTAGGGATCCCCCCGAAGGGGGAACAGCGACTAAGACGGTTACCACAGCTCCACAGCCAGCTGCGTTTCCAATTTCTAGGGATCCCCCCGAAGGGGGAACTCTACATCACCCACCTTGTCTGCGAGGGGCGGGTAAAGGTGTTTCCAATTTCTAGGGATCCCCCCGAAGGGGGAACCAAGGTCGTAGTCTAACGGCAGGCACCTTCCTGGTGTTTCCAATTTCTAGGGATCCCCCCGAAGGGGGAACACCTTGGAACGCTCTCCGTTGACAGCTGACGCCTAGCGTTTCCAATTTCTAGGGATCCCCCCGAAGGGGGAACGCCTAAGCAAGGGCGAGCTTAGCTTTGAATTCGTGTCGCGTTTCCAATTTCTAGGGATCCCCCCGAAGGGGGAACCGATCGAGAGCGTTCCGAGGTACGGCAAGCCAACCCTCTTCGCGTTTCCAATTTCTAGGGATCCCCCCGAAGGGGGAACCGGCGGTAAGCTTAAATCCGCGAGTCCGGCCTAAGGCGAAAGTTGTTTCCAATTTCTAGGGATCCCCCCGAAGGGGGAACCGGCAGCTAAGCGTCTAGCTACTGTAGCTGTTAAGGCC
>NZ_JANSIR010000038.1:0-7345 GCF_047462155.1 Synechococcus sp. OH2 | reverse complement strand
CAACGAAAGAATCGGCCTTTGCGGGATTTGGCGAGGCGCTCGCAGAGCCGCTGATACCGTTTTTGTGTTGCTTTGCCAACACGAGATGCGTAGGGGATTAGCCCCGCAGGCGACCGGAGCGCAGGATGCTGAGGATGAGCCACAGCCCCAGCAGGCTGGCGGCGCCAAAGAGCAGCTCGCTTAGCCAAAAGACCTGGAAGCGCTGGGTTTGCGCCGAGATGATGGCAGCGCCAATAATCAGGGATCCAACCAGGATGCTGTAGGAGAGGCGGTTGGCTGACTGGTCCAGGCTGGTGCGGAGGCCTTCCAGCTCCTGCACCGTCAGGTTCCAGCGCTGGGTCTCGGAGGTGATGCGGCTAAGCAGCACTTCCAGTTGCCGCGGCGACTGCAGCGAGAGGTTTTTGAGATCCAGGGCTGTGCGCAGCAGCGAGGGCAGGGGGGCATCCCCCAGCAACTGCTGCCGAAACACATCGGCCATCAGGGGGCGAATTTGCTCCGGCAGATTGTAGTCTGGGGTGAGCTGGCGGGCGATCCCTTCCAGGTTGGCCAGGGCCTTGGCGCACAGCCCCAGGTTGCCGGGGATGCGGATCTGGTTGCGCCGCGCCGCCTGCAGGATCTCGGAAAAGAGCTCGCTAAAATCCAGCTCGGCAACGCTCAGGGTGTAGTACTGGCGCAAGAGGCGCTCGTATTCCCTCTGCAGTTGGGCCAGGCTGACGGCGGGATCCCGCAGGCTGCCCCTGGGACTTTCCGGCAGGGCCAGTTCCAGCGTGAGCTCAGCACAGCGCTGGGCATCCAGGCTGACAATGGCCAAAATCAGCTCCAGCACAATCTGCTGCGTGCGGGGATCCAGCCGCCCAATCATGCCGCAGTCCAAGAGGGCCACGCGACCGGATCCCAGGTAGAAGAGGTTGCCAGGGTGGGGATCGGCGTGGAAATAGCCGTCAAGGCAGATCTGCTGGAAAAAGGCGCGGGTGAGCAGGCGGGCAATCTGCTGCGGGTCGGCGTCACTGCGATCCGCCTCCAGCAGGGGCTTTCCCTCGATCCACTCCAGCGTCAGCACCTTGGGGGTAGTGAGCGCCCAGTAGACGCGCGGCACCACCAACTGTGCTGGGTCAAACCAACGGCTGGCCTGCAGGCGTTGCCGCAGTTGCTCCGTGTGGCGGGCTTCCTGGGTAAAGTCCAGCTCCGCCTGCAGCGCCCGGCAAAACTCATTGGCCAAGGCCACCACGTCTGTTAGCCTACCGAACTCCGTTTGCGCCACCAGCTCAGCAATGCTGCGGATGAGCTTTGTATCCCGCTCTACTATTGCCTCCAAACCCGGCCGCTGGATCTTGAGAGCCACCGCTTCGCCACTGAGCAGGCGGGCGCGATGGACTTGGGCAATGGATCCCGCTGCCACTGCTTCCGTGTCCAGGCTGCTGAATACCTGCTCCAGCGGCTTTTGCAACTGCTGGCGCAGTAGGATCTCCACCGCCTTCCAGGGCACGGGGGGCACATTGCTCTGCAGCGTGCTGAGGGCCTCGATGTACTCCCGCGGCAACAGATCGGGGCGGGTGCTCAGCAACTGGCCCAGCTTCACATAAACCGGCCCCAGATCCACCAGGATGTTGCGCAGCACCATCGGCGGCGGCAGTTGCGGCTCTTCCGCCTTGCCCAAGGAGAGTAAGCGCCGCATGTAGTCCCAGCCGTGGCGCAGGACTACTTCCAGGATCTCCGCCTGCCGGGCGCTGTTCTGAGCCAGCCGCGCAAAGACCACCCCTTTTCCCTCCTCTGCCGGAATTGCCTAGAGACAGCTTAGAAAAAGGGCACGGGAGCCACCCGGCGGGTTCCGTCCCAGCCGCTGGCTAGCCCCTCCCGCAAGACCCGCAACACTTCGTCGGTGCTGGCGTTGGGCTCGACAAAGGAGAAGAGGTGCTTATAGCGCAGCCTCCCCTCGCGATCCACAATGAACTGGCCCGGCAGGGGCGCCCCCATCGCTTGGCCGACACCGTAGAGCCGAAAGGTCTTGCACTCCGGATCCACCAACAGCGGGTAGGGCAGTTGCAGGTCGGCTTGGATCTGTTGGCTTTGCACCGGGTCGGTGCTGGTAATCATCAGCAGCTCTGCTCCCAAAGACCGGATCTCCTCGTAGCGGGCCTTCAGCTCCTGGATGTGGGGGTAGCAGAAGGGGCAGAAGAGTTTTTCTGTGAAAATGCGGGTAAAAGCCAGAACCACCGGCTGGTGGCCGCGGTAGTCCGACAGGCGCACGGGATCCCCGTGTACATTGGGCAGCTCAAAGTCGGGGGCCAGCTCGCCAATCTGCAGAGGGCTGTTGGCCGGCTGGGGGATGAAGTTGTCGAAAAAGCGACGGTTGAACAGGCCGCTGTTGCTGGTCATTGCCATTTTTTACGTTTCTTTACTACCTGCCACCAGCCTAACCCAAAGCCTCGGCCACTGCCTTTAGCCGTCGCAGTTGTGCCCGCATGTCGTGCCGGGTCAGCTCTGCCGCCACCAGATAGAACCCTGCCGCCACCCAGGGGTTGGGGATGGAAAACTCAAAGCGGTTCACCAACAGCGTTCCCGACGCCTGGGGGCGGCACTCCCAGCGGTCAGTGCCCTGAAAAAACCCCTCAAACTGCCACTGCACCAGACCCTCGGCCCGCTCGGTAATCACGCAGTCCAGGCTGGGGGAAATGAGAGGCAGGCGCAGGAAAAAGCGGTAGCGGCTGCCCAGTTGCCCCGTAGGGGATCCCAGCGCTTCGCAGCCCAAAAGCGGGTTAAGCCAGCGCCGCAGCAGCTCCGGGTCAATGAGACAGCGCTCCACCCGCGCCACGTCAGCAGCAATTTCAATTGCTTGGGTATAGACGGGCATGCTTCAAGGAAAGGCTGCAGCAGCAGGCTGCGCTTTGCCGACAGGGGCAACGGTACTCAGCAAGATCAAGATATCGCGGTACTCCACCTGATCCGGCCCGCGGCGGGGGGATCCCACCTGAATGACTGCCTGGTGCAGGGACTGTTCAGGGTGGGGGGGAGACTCAAACACAAGGGTGCGGATGCCGTTGGCCTGTTCCAGATCCGAGAGGAGATCCCAGCCCCGGCCCCAGAGGGTACGACGGTAGTAGGCGGCAATCTCCTCCAGAGGCTGAGAGGTCTGCAAGAGCAAGGAGGTCAGCCCCCCCTCCTGATCCCAGATTTGCCCGGAAGAGAGGACGGCGGCTTCGGGCAACTGCAACTGCGGTGGGAAGTGGGGAGGAAGGGCGCGGGTATCGCCCACGGAAGCCGCAAAATGGGTGCCATCTTCGCCAACGTGGCGCAGCACCGGATCCAGCGGGACAGCTTCGGAAGGAGGTGGCTCTGGCAAGGGGCGACAGGCAGCCAGCAAGGCTAGCATTAGCCAAGCCAGAAGTTGCACCTGAGCTGGGCAAAAGTCTCCTCTCATCCGTAGCCAGGGATCCCTCAGGTGGGTTATAGCGGATCCCCTCCCCCAGGACAACCCCTCCGTTGAAGCAACACCCCCCGCCCCTGCCCAAACGGCAATTGCACAACCTAAAATCAGTAGAGATCTGCGTGTAGGGATCCCTGGGAGAGGTGTCCGAGTGGTTTAAGGAAGCAGTCTTGAAAACTGCCGTGGCGCAAGCCACCGTGGGTTCGAATCCCACCCTCTCCGTCCTGGAATCTTTCGCCATCTGCTGAAGTTTCCAGAAGCTCTGGTTCTATGCCAACACCGACGCCAACGCCGACAGCTTTGCAGCTCACTAGCTCCGCTTTTGCCCCCTCACAACCCATCCCCTCCCGCTACACCTGCGAAGGAGAAGACCTTTCTCCCCCCTTGACTTGGTCGGGGGCACCTGTAGGAACCCAAAGCTTTGCCCTAACCATGGATGATCCTGACGCGCCTAGAGGCACCTTTGTCCACTGGGTGGTCTACAACTTGCCCGCCAGTGTTACGAGTCTGCCAGAAGGGATCCGCTCCGACAGCGACCTGCCCCAGGGGGCCGTCCACGGGCAAAACAGTTGGGGACGCAATAGCTATGGCGGCCCTTGCCCTCCCAGCGGCACCCACCGCTACTTCTTCACCCTCTACGCCCTGGACAGGCAACTGGCCTTAGCACCAGGGGCCACCAAAGAGGCCTTGCTACAGGCCATGACAGGCCACATCCTCGCCCAGGCCCAACTGATGGGCACCTATCAAAGAAGAAGGTAGGGGAGAACCTCAAGCAAGGGGTGCCCACAGGCTGGAGCTGAGCGTTGCTGAAAGCAAATCCCACATCTCTGCTCTCCAAGAAATTTGCCCTGCCGCCGTCTTCCTGCCCAGGACAGGGATCCCTAGCTGGGCCTGCAACTGCCAGACCAAGGGGAGTTCTTCTAGGGAGGAGCCGGATGCGGATTCCAGCAACACCCATCCCAGGCAGTGAGTCTTGGCTTGGTGAAGCAAGGCCGCAAAAGCAGCTCCCTGGCTAAGGGCAGCTTCCTGGGGCAGCGTCAGAAGTACCTTGAACCCCCAGGCAGCAGCTAGGTCGGCCCAGGTTTGGCCGGGCCCTATCGGATCAGCTAGGGTGCCGGGCACCACCAGCAGGGGATCCCTTTCCCCTTCCCAGGCAGCAATCTGTTGCCAGAGGACCTTGAGCTGTGCTTCAGAAGGGCTGGGATCCACGCGGAGCAGCCCCCAGGGACGTTCTACCGCCTCTTGCCAGGCTTCTGCCACTGCCGCTGCTGCCGGGATTCCAGGCCAGGTGTCGGCTACCATCACTCTCATGGCTCTCCGGTCTCGGCTTCCCAGAGGTTCAGAAACTCGGGTTGCACCTCGAAGCCAAACACCAAGGCCATGTCCCGCAGCATCGAGACAGATCCCAGTTTCTGCTGCTTAAACCAGCGCATCAGCACGAAAATCTTCTGATAGACGAAGATCTCCAGTGCTTCGGGGTTATAGACGATCCCTTCGCGGGGGTTGAATTGGTGGGGCACCAGCATGGCGGCGTAGCGAGCCAGCTCGCCGCTGCGCCAGTCAAGAAAGTAGGGCATCCAGGGGTAAACCGTATCCCAGCGGATGAACCACAAGCGCACTTCCGGGATCTCCGAGAGCTCGCGCGGATCGTCGGGGCTGCGCGGCCAATCGATGGCGCACTGTACCTGCTGAGCGGCGCGAACGGGATCCGCCATCAAGGTTTTCACCAACTCATGGCCCGGCGTTAAATCCAGGGTTTGAATGGCTTCGGCGGGTAGGTAGAAGGTAATCGGCACGACGACAAGCAATCGCTTTAACCCAGTCTCGATCCAGGCGAGGGCTTCCGCAAGGGAGAAACCCTATCCGCGGATACCATCAACCCATTGCAGCTTATCTCAGCTCTGGGCTATTCACCCCTGCCAGCGGGATCCCCCAGCGGGTGAGATCGAGGGCAAAGCCTGCGGTTACCAAAAACACCTGGTCGGCCAGAGGAGCCAGCTTTTGGGTGAGCTCCCCCATCCGATCCCGAAACCGCCGCCCCAGCGGATAGGCGGGCACCAACCCCCAGCCTACCTCTTCTGAGACCAGGATCACCTTTCCTCGGCAGCTTTGCAACGCTGTCAAGAAAGATTGCGCCAAGGGATCCCACTCCTCAGGGGAACACTCCAGGCCCTGCGCCACCCAGCCCCCCAGCGAATCCACCAGGGCACAACAGGGCTGGGGCAGCTTCTGCAGTTCGGAGCCCAGGTCTGGCTCGGTTTCCCAGGTTTGCCAGGTGGGAGGACGCCGTTGCCGGTGCTGCTGAACCCGCTCCGCCCACTCCGGGTCGGCCTCAGGGTCGGGTTTGGGCCCGGTGGCCAGATAGATGACCGGCAGGCCGGAAGCAGCCGCCAGGTTCTCCGCCAGCCGACTTTTGCCGCAGCGGGCAGGGCCACAGATAAGTACAAGCGACATTAGGCATTGGGATGGAAGTCAATCGTTAGATTAGCTCAGTATTGGGTAGTCTCTACTGCCTCGAGCTTGATTCGAAATGTAAGACTTGAAGACTCCTGCGCGGAGTTGGGGCACACTCTACTTAGGCTTACGTTTTACCTTGGCAAGCCCTGATCTAGGGAACTGAGGTTCTATGCCTATCCGCATTCAACACAGCCCACAACTAGAGGAGAAAACATACTTTGCCTATAGAGGCTTAGAGCCGTTTCCCTTGGTTAATATTGGCTCTCTCAGCTATGGATGTGAGTTCTTCGTTCATTGGATGGGAGAACCTTCGCAGGTAAAGATTGGCCGCTGTAGCTCAATTGCACAAGGGGTACATTTTTTTGCAGGCTACGAGCACCACACTGACTGGGCTACTACCTATCCTTTCACTCACCTACCTGAGTGCTGGAGTGAGCTGCGTGCTCTGGAAGGTCACCCTCTGACCCGAGGAGACATTCTAGTTGGACACGACGTTTGGATCGGCCATGGCGCTATGATTCGCTCAGGAGTGACGATTGGAAACGGAGCAGTTGTTGGGATGGCTGCAGTAGTGACAAGGGATGTCCCGCCCTAGGCAATTGTTGCCGGTGTGCCCGCCAAAGTAGTTCGCTACTGCTTCTCACCCGAGGTAATCGAACAGCTCAGCCAGCTTGCCTGGTGGGATTGGCCTCTTGAAGCAATACGTCAAGCAGCACCTCTTCTTTGTCGACCCCTAGATCAAGAAACTCTGGCAGCACTAGCTGAGTTTAAGCAAAAGCTTCTAGCTCCGTAAGGTTGGAGTTAGGATGAGGATCGATTCAACTAGGGGTAGGTTGACAAGTCCCGATTCAGAATGCAGACATGGTGGATCTTAAACCGGCATCTTCCCCTGCCCAAAATACTTCTTCAGCCACCTCGCAAGCCTCTCCGCCCCTTTGGCTAAGCCTGGCGCTGGGGATCACCACCGCTCCTGTTTTGTTAGGACTGATCTTGGCGGATCGCGCTGCCAAGTGGCTGGGATCCCTGAGCTGGGAAGATCCAGGCTGGTGGTTGGGGGAACGGCTGCCCAACCTCGATAGCGCTGCTCTTCGCGCCCAGCAGCAAGAACACCAAGATTCTGGGCCAGCGGAGCATCCCTAGCTCCTCGTCGCTTTCGTATCATGGGTAGAGCAAGTCCGTCGCAGGAGTGAGCATCCTTTGCGGAGATCGGTCAGGCCAGCGCAAGAGTTCACCTCCACATTCTTGGGAGCGCTGTTTTGGCTGAGCGCATTTTTCTTTACAGCTGTGTTGAGTGCCTGTTTGGGCTACCTCTTCGGCCAGCGCGCCCTGTCGGGGGTCTCCTCTCCTGTTACCGAAGCTGGCAATGCTTCCTCCTCCCGTGGCGTTCGCGATCCCCGCACTGTGCCCCTGTTGAACGAGGCCGAGGTGATTGCAGCAGCGGAAGCAAGCCTGCGCCCACCCCCC
>NZ_JANSIR010000037.1:26045-32404 GCF_047462155.1 Synechococcus sp. OH2 | reverse complement strand
TGCTGCTGGACTCTGGCTTCAGCACCTCACTGGTCTACCAAGGGGAGATCCTCGCCACCGGCCATGCCGGCCCCAACCAGCCCAGCCGCCCTGTCCCCCACGCCATTTTGCTCTACGACCTAACCCGTCTGTGGAGGGAGGATCCCCAGCAGCAGGCAAGCGCCAACTCTCCCGGCAACCGGCTGGAGGGGCTGGTGCAGTTGCTCCCCAGCGGCGACCAGGAAATGGCCAAGGCGCAGCTGGAGAGCATCCTGGCCGGCCAGCGCCTTCTAAGGCGGGGGGAGCGGGGCCCGGCCGTGGTGGCGGTGCAACTGGGCTTAAGCCGTCTGGCCGCTCAGCAGGGACGGCTGGATCTGCTCCCCTCTGGCCCTGATGGCGTGTACGGCCAAGAACTGGCCCAGGCAGTGGCAGAGTTGCTGCTGGCCGATACTCCCCTGGTGGCGGGAACGGCAACCCCATCCAGCATCGATGCTCACCTGCTGCAACGGCTGCTGGAGCGGGTTAATCTCGCCCCAGCCTCTGTGTTGGTGGATACCCGTCTAGAGCGGCCAACTTGGCCTCTGGAGCGCAAGCCAACCCGGAAGCTGCTGCCGAGAGCGGCTCTGGAGTAGATTTAGGGGACTTCGACTTTTCTGGATCCAACTCCTTGGGGATCCAACCTTCCCTGCCATCCTAGGCCCTCGCGGAGAAAGACAGGCCTACCGGCAACAAACACGCCCATAACCCGGAAGGGCTTCTCCCGCAAGATCACCAGGTCGGCCCTCAGCCCTGGGCAAAGAGCCCCCCGATCCTGGAGGCCAACGGCCTGGGCAGGGTTGCGGCTGACCAAGGCTATGGCCTGGGGTAACTCCAAAGCCTGCTTTTCCGCCAGGGCAAAGGCAGCTCTTAGCGCGGCAGCCGGCGAGTAGTCGGTGGCCAGAGCACCTAGGGATCCCGCCTTCAGGGCTTGCAGGGCGGAGAGATTGCCCACATGGGAGGATCCCCTGAGGGCGTTGGGGGCACCCATGACCACCAGCAAGCCCAACTGTTGGGCTTCGCCAGCGGCCTCCAGCGTGACCGGGAACTCGCTAATCTTTACGCCCAGCTTGGCCATCAACTGAACCTTGTCAGAGGAATCGTCGTCATGGGAAGCCAGCGTGACTCCCCGCTCTTTTGCCTGCTGGGCCAGCTCGGCAAGGGCAGGGAGAACTTCTGGCTGGGATGGGTTCCTGAGGCTGGCGGCAACCTCCTCAGGCTGCTGGCCCAGGTGACGGGCCATATAGCGAACGTAGTCTTCTAGGGTCGGGAACTGGCCTTGGCCAGGCGTGTGATCCATAAACGAAAGGAGATCCACCCAACCTTGGCTGAGGGCGTGGCGAACGGCTGCTGCTCCCAAGGGGCGAGAGACTTCGTAGCGGGCATGGATCCGCAAGTCCAGCGACAAATGGGAACGCAGGGCAACCAATTGCTCGGCCAGGGCCAAAGCGGTCTCCGGGCTGCGCCAACCGGGCAGGCCCTCCCAAAAGGACAGGGTGACAAAAGCAGTGGTCATGCCTGCTGCCAGAGCTCGGTTTTCCCAAACCTCCAGGGCCATCTCGGCAGCCAACTGTACCCCTGGCCGCGGCTCCAGCTCCGGCTCTAGGCTGTCGGCGTGGAGATCGATGACGCCAGGGACGAGGGTTAAGCCCTGTAAAGGGATTCCTTCGTCCACCTGCCCTTCTCGAATCTCGGCAATCGACTCCCCCTCCAGCCGCAGGGATCCCAGCGGGAGCACTTGGTCAGGGAGAACCAGCTTAAGTCCGGACAGCCACATCTTGCTTCTCCTCCAGGTGGTAGGTTTTGTCCACCAAGCCCGCCACGTCTTCTGGCAAGTGGAAAACGCCAACAAGCGCAGTTCCCTGCTGCTTCAGAAGGCGAAGGCGCTCCCGCAGAGCTTTCCTGGCCCCTGCATCCAAGCTGGCCGTGGGCTCATCCAACAGCAGCAAGGGATAGGGATGAATGAGCGAGCGGGCCAGGTTGAGCTTTTGTTTTTCGCCCCCAGAGAAACCCGTGGGGAAAGCCTCCAGTAACTCGGGCTTTAGGCCCAGCTCTAGGAGCAGCTCTGCCGCCCGCTGCCGTGCTCGGCTTTCTTCTACACCTCGCCACAGCAGCGGCTCCGCCACCAGCTCCAGGGCGGTGGTGCGGGGTCGGGGATCCAGAAACTGGCTGACATAGCCGATGTACTCCCGCCGGATCCACAAGATCTCGCGATCCCCCAAACGCGCCAGATCCACCCTTCCGCGAGGAGTCTGCAGAAGGATCTGCCCCCCTGTGGGACAGTAGCTGCGATAGAGCGTCCGCAACAGGGAAGACTTGCCGGCGCCATTGGGGCCCTCTAGGAGCAGCAACTCCCCTGCTTGTAGGGAGAAGCTCACCTGTCTGAAAGCCAGAACCTCCCGTCCCAGCCGGTGCAGGAAAAACCGCTTTTCCAAATCGATAACTTGCAGCATCTCTCTACAGCCTTGCGGCAACCAAATCCTGAGTAAAGGGGTGGCGGGGATCCTCCAGCACCTGGTCGGCGAGGCCTTCTTCTACCACCTCTCCCTGGTGCAAAACCACAATGCGATCCGCCAATGCCCGTACCACTGAGAGATCGTGGCTAACCAAAATCAGACTCATCCCCAACTGCCGCTTGAGGCGGCGTAGGGTGTCCAAGAAGGTTGCCTGCACCAGCAAATCTAAGCCAGTCGTTGGCTCGTCCAAGAGGATGGCCGTTGGCTCTTGAGCCAAGGCTTTGGCAATCTGCACCCGCTGCCGCTCCCCTCCCGAAAGGAAAGTAGGCGGATCCCCAGCCCGCTCCAGGGGGAAGTCTGCCCTCTCCAGAGCTGCCTGCGCTTCCTTTTGCAAAACTTCAAATCGCCGTTCCCCCTTGAGCACAAGGGGCTCAGCAACATTGGTTAGGGCGGCAAAGCCCATGCGCAGGGCCTGGGCAGCTTCTTGATAAACCATGGCCAAGTGACGCCGCGCCGCAGGTCGCTCATAGGGAGAAAGCGACAGCAGATTACACCCCTCCCAGCCGGGGAGGTTGAGCCAGTATTCCCCTTGCGCCGTCTCCTGGAGATAGAGAATTCTCAAAAGGGTGCTCTTGCCGCTGCCAGAAGCCCCCACCACCCCCAGCACCTCCTGGGGATAGAGCTTGAGGCTGACGTTCTTGAGGGCCCAGCGATCCCCGTAGGCTTTCCAAACCTTGACCAGTTCCAGCAAAGGCCTTTCTTCAACCATGCTGCTTCTCCCCAAATAAAGGCCCACTTTCTTTGCCAGCTAGGAGTTTTTCCATATAGCCCTGGTCGGAGATCTCGTAGGCCAAGCTGCCATCCTCCTGGGGAATGGCGTTGAGAAAGACGTGGCGGCAACCCGTGCGGCGGCAGGATCCCACAATGGGTTCCGGCTGGAAGGGTCGATCCACAAAGGCCAGAGGTTCTACCTGCGTGTAAGGGGGGACAGCATAGATCCGCTTCTCCCGACCGGCGCCAAAGAGCGTGATGTGGGCTGCCTGGTGCAGCTTGGGCAGATCCCAGCGCGGCAGGGGACTGGGATCCATCACATAGCGGCCGTGCACCAGAACGGGATAGGCTGCTCCCTTGCGGCTGTGGCCGTAGTGCAAGTGTTCTTCAAACAGGTCCACCCAAAGCAGGCTGTAGTCCCCCAGGGCATGCAGCTCCCGCGCCTTGGCATCGGAAGGCTCCACGTAGCGCAGGGGTTCAGGGATCGGGACTTGCAGGATCAAGATTTGTCCTTCTTGCAGTCGCTCCTCCGGGATGCGGTGACGGCTTTGGATGAGGGTTGCTTCCAAAGCATCGGTGGTGGTTCGAGCTCCGCTGACGTGGGCAATGAAGCGGCGCAAGTTGGCAGCATTAACCGAGTCATCCGCTCCTTGGTCGATGACCTTCACCACATCTTCCGGCCCCACGAGGCTGAGAGTAAGCTGCAGGCCGCCCGTGCCCCAGCCGCGGGCCAGGGGCATCTCTCGGCTGGCAAAGGGAACTTGATATGCCGGTATGGCCAAAGCCTTGAGAACCTTGCGCCGAATTTCTCGCTTGGCTTCAGAGTCCAAGTAGGCGTAGCTATGCTTAGGGTTCAAGAGCAGCCTCCTGATGGCTCATCCAATTGCTGAAGAACGTTACATAGTGAGGCAGTTTGTAGTGCAGGGCAAAGCCCGAAGCCTCCACGGGATCCGTGTGTACCAGAACAAACTCCTCGCTGCGGGCCGGATGGGTGGGGCGATCCATCTCCAAATCCAACATTGCGCCCGCGATAACCCGCCCCTCGTTCCAGCCCAAGCTGGCAGCAAAGCCTAAGCGGTATCCCTTCTCCCCATGCCCGACGACTTCTGCAAAGGCCAAGCGGATCCGCCCCAGGCGAAAGCTGCCTCCCCGCACCGGGTGGATAGCCCGCACCTCGAGATAGCCCACCCCCAACTCCGCCACTGTTGGGTGGGTGTGGACGTTGTAGGCCCGCATGGCGCTGTAGGCGAGGGCCAGGAGTCCTCCGGTGTCCCCTCGCGCCAAAGCTTGCAGGCGATGGGCTCTTGGCGCCGGAAACAGCAGCGGCTGCCGCGTTAGATCCGGGATCTCTTCCTCTAAGTCTTTCTCTGCCACTGGATCTTCTTCCAGCAGGCCTTGCTCTTTTAGCCAGGTTCGCACCGAAGGGTAGCGCTGGGGAGCAGCCGTGGTCTCTGGCTCCACCCCTTGGGTTCCGGAAAAACCCAGCAGACGCAGGCTGTAGTCGAGGGTGGGGCCGAGGACTTGGCCGCCGGGAATGCTCTTGAAGGCTGAAGAAAGCCGTCGCACCAGGAGCAAATCTTCTTTTTTCTGAAGCTGCGCTTTGCCCAGGCGAGGAAGGGTAGTTCGATGAGCTCGCAAAAGCAGCAGCGCTTCGTAGAGATCGCCCCCTGTCTGGGCCAAGGCCTCAGCAGCCAGCTCTGGAGCCCAGAGGCCAGCTTCCGCCATCACCTGATCCAAAAGATAGGGCAAGTAGCTGGCCAGGCCCTTACTCGACTGACCTGCCCCCCTCGGCAACAATTCGCGAAAAAGGGCTTCGGCATTGAGAATGGCCTCCTGACTGCCCCGCGCCACCACGTAGCCCATCAACCCACCTCCACACTTCGCGGTATGCCTACTACATGCTGCCCGTCGGTAAGCAAGATGTCCACTCCCAAAGGGTAGGCCGAGATCTGGGAGCGCAGCCGCCAAAAAGCAGGGGGCAAATCCACAGCCAAGCGCACCTCCCCAGCAATGCCGGGGCCCTTGAAGACAAGAGGGGATCCCTGGCCCCAGCCAGTTCCCAGGATGAGAGTTGCCCCGCTCTCCGGCTCCAGGTAGGTGCCCCTCTTAAGAACCGAGAGGGTTTCCCAGCCGGCAGGCAAATCCGCCAGCCGCTCGGCAAAGACAAAGTCCGCCGCCTCCAAGGCCACGGGCCGAGGAGCCTGACCGCGCAGATCTAAGAGCAGCCAGTCTGGCGCCCAAACCCCCACATTTCCATCCACCAGGGTAGTCCCAATGAGGCGGAAGGCTTGGCGCAGCGAGTGAGCTGGCAAGCGCCAAAGCCGGCCAGGGTAGCTCAGCGCCATCACCAAGGTTCGGAAGACCTGTTGGCTTTGCCGTTCGGCTGCAGGTATGGGCACGCTCATAGCGTCTCCACCTCCAAGCGCGTGGTGGCCACCTTGCGCCAGAGGCGCTCATCCTTCTCCTGGAGATGTTCCTGAGCTTCCAGGGCCAAGGCCTGGATCCGATCTTCAGCAATCCCCGCCTGCAACGCGGCATCCAGGTAAGCCAGGGAGCGGGCCAGGCGCGGCCGTTCCCCCAGCACCATTCCATAGCCTTCCACTCCCTTTCGGGGGAAGCGCAGCCAAACCTCGTAAACCAAGACTTCTCCCAGATAAAACGGCGTACCGCTGCGCGAGTCCTGGAAGGGGAGCAACAGCAGGCCTGCCCCTTCCTTCAGCTTCTGGCTAGCTCCCAGAGCGGGCCGTACCTCCCGCGCCAGAGCCACAACTGTCTTTTCGGGAGCCTCCTGCAGCAGCTCCAGGATTTCAAGAGCCTGCACCCTCACCTCCTATACCAGGGATTGGCGAATTCGCGCCGAGACCTTGTCGATTGTAAACACGGTTAGCAGGATGAGCAAAATGATGGTGGCGGCGTCCTGAAAGCGGAAGGCCCGCACCGTCTGCATCAAATCGAAGCCGATACCACCAGCTCCCACCAAGCCCAAGACTGTTGCCGAGCGCACATTGACCTCAAACAGGTAGAGCGTCACCGAGTAGAAAGCTGGGGCCACCTGCGGCCAAAAGCCATAGACAAGAACCAGCAGAGGATGGGAGCCCGTAGCCCTCACGGCCTCCA
>NZ_JANSIR010000037.1:7190-25862 GCF_047462155.1 Synechococcus sp. OH2 | reverse complement strand
GACCCCGGGGAGGGCCCCAAAGCCAATGGCAGCCACAAAAACCAGGGCCAAAACCAGCTCGTTGAGTCCCCTAAGGATATCCATCAGCCCGCGGACAGCCAGATAGACCACGGGAGAGCGGATGACATTCTTGGATCCCAGGAAGGCCAAGGGAAGCACAAGGAAGGTGGCCAGAAAAGTGCCCCAGAAAGCCATGATCAGGGTCTGAAGCAAAGAGTAAAGAAAAGCTGGCAGAAAGTGCAGGCTGGGCGGAAAGAAGCGAGCGACAAAGGCAGCACTCCTCCCCAACCCAGCCAGCAGCCTGACTGGTGAGATCTCAGCCGGCCCTGCCGTCAGCAGGAGAGCCAGAAGGATCATCCCGACTAGCAGAACACCGAGGCGATCTCTCCGTTTGAGCTCCGCTGGTAAGGGGGGCAGTTTCTTAGAGTTGGCACTCAGGTTGCTTAAGAGCATTGTTAACCCTGCGGAAGGGATCATAATCCTTGTCGCTGGCCGGCTCAAAACCCTTGAGACCGCGAGCTTCTAGCCATTGCTTGCCTTCCGGTGTGTTCTCGTACTCTAGGTAGGCCGTGCGGATGGCTTCTTTGAGGTCTTCCGGCAGGTCTTTGCGGTAGGCCCAGGGAGAGGAAGGGATCGGATCGGACTTCCAGATCACCTCAAAATCTTCCAAACCCTTAATTTGGCCCTTCTTGGTGGCAATGCTGATCCCGGTATCCCAAGTCACCCCCACGGGAATGGTTCCCTGAGAGACTCCCAGGATAACCGACTCATGGTTGCCGGCAAAGGCAACTTGTTTAAAGTACTCCTTGGGCTTGATCTTGGCCTCTAGACAGAAGTAAGCCATGGGCACCTTGAAACCAGAAGTGCTCTCCGGGTCAACGAAAGCAAAATCTTTGCCCTTGGCAGCTTCTAGAGTTGTAATGCCACTGCCCTTCTTGGAAATCATCAGAGAGTGGTAAACAGTGCCCGAGCGAACAGAATCTTCCTTCACAAAGGCTTCGATGGGGGCATTGGCTTTTTCAATCGCATCGACGTAAGAGGCGGGCCCATAAAAAGCAACGTGGGTCTTCCCTTCCGCCTGGGAGAGCATCACAGCCGTGTAGTCACCAGCCACGAACAAACGCACCGGGATCCCCAATCTCTCTTTGAGGTAGTTCAGGAAAGGCGCATAGCGAGCTTCGTAATCAGCAGCACTCTCCACCGGCACTTCAGCAATGACCAGCTCCTCGGGCCAGTTCTGCTTCTGCGCCAACACCGGCACCCAACTGGCAAAGCCCAATAGGAAAGCCGCTAGAGCCAAAACCTTCCTTCTCCGCATGAGTATTCTCCTCTGCAGCTGACTTGAAATTGATTGAAGTTGAGTTTGAGCTTACCTGTCCTCAAGCCGTCAAGGCTGAGGGCAACCCTCCGAGGGTTTGAGAGGCTTCCTCCTCCCCAAAGTAGAGATCCTTCTCCTTTTCAGAGGTGAGAGCCGAGACTGGCCCATCAAAGAAAACCTGCCCATCCTTAAAGGCAACAACTCGGTTGGCGTAATGGCGCACCATCTCCAGGTGATGCAGGGTCACTAGGAGCGGGATGCCCTGTCGACGAACCATTCCCAGCAGTAAATCCATGATCACCTGCGCATTTTTGGGATCCAAAGCCGAGATGGGTTCATCTGCCAGGATCAGCGCCGGCTCTTGGATCAAGGCGCGAGCAATGCCCACCCGCTGCTGCTGTCCCCCCGAAAGAGCATCGGCCCTCTGCCAGGCGTGCTCGAGAAGCCCCACCTCCTCCAGTAGCCTTTCTGCTTGGGCCAGATCTTGCTCCGAGAACTGCCGCAGCAAGCCCTGGGTAAGATTCAGGTGGGGCAGGCGCCCAATCAGGACGTTCTCCAAGACAGTCAGGCGGCCAATGAGCTGAAAAGTCTGGTAGATCATGCCCGTACGCTTGCGCACCTGCTGTAGACCCTCTCCTCCGCCTTCGTGGAGGGGGAAAGAGCCAACCCAGACTTTTCCAACGCTGGGCCTAACCATTCCCTTCAGGAGCTTAAGGAGGGTGGACTTCCCAGCGCCAGAGGGGCCAATCAGGGCCACAACCTGGGCTCCATCGCCAAACAAGTCGAGGCAAACCCCTCTTAGGGCAACTTTGTTTTTAAAGGTGACCCAGAGGTTTTCTACCCGGATGCGCATTGCTCCCCCTCGGCGCGCGAAAGCTCGGTATCAAACTTAGCAGCTTGACTTTAAGTCACAACTAAAACCAGGTTAAGCCCAGGTTAAAATCCCCCTAGCGGCAACAAAAACCGGGCTGGGCAGGAGGAGGTACCCTGGGGAGAGCTGGCTTTGCTATCTTGCTTTCTATGCTCTCTTTGGATTCCTGCCCTCTATGATTGCTGCCTCGGACTCCATTCCTTCAGCGGATCCGCCCCGCGCTCTTCTGCCGGAGGGGATCGCTCATCTGGACAGCCTCCGCTATAACGAACAGGGTTTGATCCCGGCCATTGTGCAGGACTACCTGGACGGGACGGTGCTGATGATGGCCTGGATGAACCGGGAATCGCTGCAAAAAACGCTGGAGACAGGCCGCACCTGGTTCTGGAGCCGCTCCCGCCAGGCGTTCTGGCCCAAGGGGGAAACTTCTGGCCACGTGCAGTGGGTCAAACAAATCCGCTACGACTGCGACAGCGACGCGCTGGTCATTTTGGTGGAGCAGGTGGGAGATGCGGCCTGCCACACAGGAGCACGGAGCTGCTTCTTCCGCACCCTCCCAGAGAAGGAAGGGGATCCCATCCCGGCCGCCGATACCCTGTCGCAGGTGTTTGCCGTGATCAAGGCCCGCCAGGCGGATCCCCGTTCCGATTCCTACACCAGCAGCCTGCTGGCCAAGGGAGACAACGCCATCCTGAAAAAACTCGGCGAGGAGACGGCTGAAGTGGTGATGGCAGCAAAAGAGGGGGACAAGACCGCCCTGGCCGACGAGGTGGCGGATCTCTGGTACCACTGCCTCGTGGCTCTTGCTCACTATCAGGTGGATATTCGGGATGTCTATCGCCAACTCCAAGCCCGTCGTTCCCCTCAGTGAAGGGGCTTTGTCCGAAGAGGGGGAGCCGCCTTTGGAGGAGATGGATCACCCCCCACCGTTAGATCAACCGATAGCCAAGATCCACTTGGATTTGCAGGCTGGGCGACGGGGCCAAGTGGATCTGGAGACCGATCGGGAGACTTTGGCCCGTTACCTGCGCGGCCATAGCCAGTGGATCCAGCGCTGCTTCCGGCCATTGCAGGTGGAGCCCCTCTCTGCCGACACCTACAAGCTGCAGTTTTTCCGCATGGGTGGGCTGGGGTTTGAGCTGGAGCCCTGCTTTGGGGTGAAGATCTGGCCGGAGGAAGATTACCTGTTTCGGCTGACTTCGACTGAGCTGCCGGGGGAGGCCGCCCTGCCCTATCGGGTAGATTGCCAGGCCAGTTTCCGGCTGGAGGAGCTACCGGGATCCCCTGCCACTACCCGCGTCCACTGGGATCTTCATCTCGATATCCGGCTGCATTTGCCCAAGTTTTTGCAAGTCCTGCCGCGCAAGTTGGTTCAGAGAGTGGGCAGCCAGGTGGTGCAGCAGGTTACCCGCAGCCTTAGCGATCGCTTTACCCACAATGTCTGCAGCGATTTCTATGGCTCCATTGGCCGTCCCCATCACTCCTATCGCTTGGTTGCGGTGGAAGATGGGGCGTGATACCCTATAGGTCAACGTGAGTGAGTTGTCGGTCAGCTTGCTCCGGCAACCGGTGATGGGGTTCACCGTAACCGCCTCAGGCAGGTTCTAAGAATTCTCTAAATCCAAGGCTGAGGCTGATGACTCCTACTCTTCTGGGCAGATCCAGGGGGTGGGAGTCTTTGATCTTGGGTTACCACCCCACAGCCCCCAAGGCTCTACTTCCCTCTGGGCTGCCCTTCACCATCTGGACGGCAAAGAGAGAGGTTTTGTTGATGCTGGGCAGTTGGCTGTGGATCTTAGGGATGGGCTTTTTTGTCGGCCAGATTGGGGGCCGGCTGGGGATGCCGCCGCTAGTGGGGATGATTCTGGTCGGGATCCTGTTGCAAGAGGTCTTGTCCCCAGAGCTGTTGGCGGCAGCCGGGGATCTGCGCCTAGTGGCCGTCACGATCATCCTCATGAAGGCGGGCCTGGGGCTGGATTGGGAAAAGCTGGCCCAGCAGGGATCCGTGGCCCTGCGCCTGGGGTTTTTGCCGGCAGCCTGTGAGGCGGTGGCAGTGGCGCTCTTGAGCCGCTGGATCCTGGGGCTGGACTGGGGGACGGGGCTGCTTTTGGGCTGTGTGATTGGGGCGGAGTCGCCGGCGGTGATTGTGCCAGGGATGCTGCGCCTCAAGAGCCTGGGCTGGGGGGTGGCCAAGGGGATCCCGGACGCCATTTTGACCGGCAGCGCCCTTTCCGATGTGCTGCTGTTGCTGGGCTTTAGCCTGTTGCTGAGCTTTTTGGGGCAGGGATCTGCCCAGAGCCTTCGCCTGCAGTGGCTGCCGTTCCAGGTGGGGATGGAGATCCTGCTGGGGGTGGCGGTGGGCTACCTGGGGGCGCGGGTTTTGGTGGCCCTCTTGGTGCAGCAGAACTGGACTCGCAACAGTACGCAAGAGGTGCTGCTGGCGGCCTGCCTGGCGCTGGGCTTGGTGCTGGCGCCGCAGGTGTGGCCCTATTTTTCCGGCTACCTGGCGGTGATGGCCCTAGGGTTTTTCCTCGTCCAACTGGATGGGCCGCTGGCGCGGCGGCTGCGGCTTGGGTTCGACGCCCTCTGGACGGTGGCGGAGATCGTGCTGTTTGTCCTGCTGGGGGCCTCTTTGGATCTGCAGGTACTGGGATCCCTGCTCTTGCCCGGTTTGCTGCTTTTGACCCTGAGCCTGCTGTTGGGCCGAGGCTTGGGCTGGTGGCTTTCCACCCTGGGGAGCAACTGGAACTGGCGGGAGCGGCTCTTCTTGCTTCCGGGCAACATGGCCAAAGCCACGGTGCAGGCGGCCATCGGCGGCATCCCCTTAGCCCGGGGGATCCCTGGCGGGGACACGATCCTCGCCCTAGCGGCCCTGTCGATTTTGACCACAGCACCCCTAGGGGCCTGGCTAACCCAGGTTTTTGCCCCTCGCCTATTGGAAAAGGGAGAAGTGGATCCCACCAAGGTGGGCAGCCAGGGTAAGGTGAGCTTCTTGGCCGCTGTGGATACCTCTCCCTTGGCTGAGGCGGTGCTGCGCAAGGCAGCGGATCTAGCGCGGCGGGTGGATGGGGAAGTGATTGTGCTCCATGTTACCGATGAGCCCCAGGGGAAGGGGGTGGAAGCGTTGCGGCAGCTTGCCCAGCGTCTTTTGGCGGATATTCGCCACGAATTTTGCCCGGCTTCTGGCCCCCTGGCGGAGACCATCGTGGATGTGGCCCAGGAGCGGCAGGTTACCGACATAGTCATGGGCAAGCGGGGCCACCGCCCCTGGGAGCAAGTGTTGGTGGGATCCACTTCCCAAGCAGTGTTGGAGACCAGCTCTATTCCTGTAATCCTCGTAGAGTCTCCTAGAGAAACCCCTGGGCAGGCAGCGGAGGCTTAAAGGTCAATGCTGGGCCCTAGAGCTGTTGCTAGGCTAGGCCTCCAAACCGGCCTCAGCAAAGATTATTTGGCTCTACGGGGTATCCATCGGTTTTCGGCGACAGTGAAGCACCTTTTTTCTTTCTTAGTAGGGCAGCACTGAGCATCTTTGGGACCATGAACAAGCATATCTAAGCAGACCTCAGCACTTCCTCTAGAGCTACGAGCGATGGAAATGTTGTTAACGACAACTCTATCGCCAAGAAATACAGGCTCTAGGAGTGTGGGGTTTTTGCTGCCACCTAACAGGCCGGATAAGCTTATCCAGGCAGCACTGCCTCCTGTACTGCTTGCTACAACCGCCACCACATCCTGAAGCCCATCGTTGTTAAGATTGGTAGATTCCAGCCTTTCAAGGCTTGCTGTTAGAAACCCTTCTTCAAAAATGCTAGAGCCTCTTTGATACTTGCCATCTTGAAAACGAACCCGCTCAATATCTGGAAGGGGCGAGGTAGCTATGAGATACTCAGCGTTTAAGAACGCCTGCTCGGCACTTGTTTTAACCGTCGATGCTATCGAAACTAAACAGGCACTTAACAAAAAGCAAGCCAGCTTAAAAAGAATTCTTTTAGCGGCCATTGCTTTGCTCCCTTAGCCAAAAGGACGGAGGGTGTCTAATTCTATTCGATGCAAAGGAAGGAGAACAAGATTGGCTTAGCCTTAGATTGGCCGCAGTTGCTCCTGGTTAGATAAGACCCTCCTGAAGCCTTCTTTGCTCTCACCTCTTGTCTCCGCTAGGCATGGACGCCGGCCATGACTCTTTTCTCTCCTGCTTGGCGCTTCATTGTTTTGCTGGGGATCGTCAGCCTCTGCGCCGACGCCACCTACGAGGGGGCCCGCAGCATCTCCGGAGCTTTTTTGGGATCCCTGGGGGCCAGCGGCACGGTGGTGGGCCTGGTGGCCGGCGGGGGGGAGCTGCTGGCCTATGGGCTGCGCCTGGGCGTGGGCTACTGGAGCGACCGTCTCAGTAGGGATCCCGTGCACCGCAGTCGAGGGCAGTGGCAGCTCACCACCCTGGGCTATGTTCTCAACACGGCGGTGATCCCCGCTCTGGCCTGGGTGAGCAGTTGGCCTGGGGCTGCTTTGCTTTTGCTGGCCGAGCGCCTGGGCAAAGGGATCCGCACCCCGCCGCGGGACCTGTTGCTCTCCCATGCGGCGCTGCAGGTGGGCCAGGGCATTGGGTTTGGCCTGCACGAGACCTTGGACCAAATTGGGGCGGTGGGAGGGCCGCTGCTGGTGGCAGGAATGGTTGCCGCCGGCTACGGGTTCCAAGGCGCATTCTTGGCCTTGGGGATCCCGGCGGCCCTGGGGCTGGGGGTGCTGGGGCTGGCCCAATGGCTGTATCCCACCCCGCGCGACTTTGAGCCGGAGCCGGAAACCGCTCCAGCAAAAGGCTTTTCCAGGGTCTTTTGGCTCTATCTCACAGCAGCGGCCTGTGTGGCCATGGGGTTTGCCGACTTTTCCCTCATTGCCCTGCACCTGCAGCAGCAAGGTGGCGAGGCGGCAGGGATCCCCTTGCTCTACGCCCTGGCCATGGGGGTGGATGCCCTAGCCGCCCTGGGCTGGGGCTGGCTATTTGACCGCCTGGGGCTGGGGAGCCTGTTGGGGGCGGTGGTCCTGTCTGCCGGTTTTGCGCCGCTGGCCTTTTCCGGCAGCTACGGGCTGACGGTGGTGGGCATGCTGCTCTGGGGGATTGGCCTGGGCGCCCAGGAATCGGTCATGAAGGCAGCAGTAGCTGGCATGGTGGCCGCCCAGGCGAGGGGCTTTGCCTTGGGGCTGTTTACCAGCATCTACGGCCTGGCCTGGTTTTTGGGCAGCGCCCTGATGGGGGTGCTCTACGATCTCTTTCTCCCCGCTTTGGTCATCTTCTCGGTAGCCGCTCAAGCCGCGGGGGCAGCTATCCTCTGGGTCTTAATCCTAAGGGGACAGGCTGGGGCCGGGCGATGAAAAAGCCCTGCACCAGATCTACGCCGCGGTCGCGCACCCACTGCAGCTCTCCTGCCGTTTCGATCCCTTCCGCCAGGGTAGTGATCCCCAGCTTTTGAGCCAGCTCCAGCAGTTTCTCGGCAATCACCGCCTTATAGGGATCCCGATCCACCCCCCGAATGAGCTCCCTATCCAGCTTGATGAGATCCGGCTGCAACTGGTGCAACAGGTTCAGGGATCCGTAGCCGGCGCCCAGGTCATCCAGCGCCACCCGAAAGCCCCCCTGCCGATAGAAGCGCAAAATCCGCTGCAAGTGGTCCAAATCGGGGCTGCGGTCGGATTCGTTGACCTCAAACACCACCCGCTGGGGCGGGATCCCGGCGCGACTGATGGCCCAGACGGTGGAGCGCAGACAAAAGGCCGGGTCGTAGATAGCCGTAGGGCTGAAGTTGATGAAGAGATCCCCTTGTAAGCGGTGCTGGGTGGCCGCGGCAATGGCTGTGCGGCGGGCGGCCAAGTCCAAGTGGTAGAGCAGCCCGGCCTCGCGGGCCATGGCAAAGAGCAAGCCCGGCCCAATCACCTTGCCCTCTTTGTCCAACCCGCGCACCAGCGCCTCGTGGCCCATCACACAAGTGGGATCCCGCCCCCCGACAATGGGCTGAAAGTAGGTGGTGAGACGGTCTTCCTTCAACACTTCCAGCAAAAGCTCAGCTTGGGTGCGGTGGAACAACTGCAGCAGTGACTCCACCCGGGCGCAATCTTGCCAGCAGGGATCCCTATCTCCGGCCAAAAACAGGGCGCGGCTGGCCCGCATCTCTTCTTGCGAGAGAATATCAGCCATTGTCTCCAGGGTCTTCTTAAGGGCTCCCTGGGCAATGGCAACAACTAGGCCAAGGTCTTGCAAAAGTTGAACGGGAACCTCTGTCTTGGCCTCCAGAGCCCGCCAGAGCTTCTGGTGGATATGAGGAGTGGGCAGCCAGAGAAATAGGCGCCCTGGCTCTTGCAGAAAGGCGGGCAGAGCTGGGCAGTCGGGGCAAGACATAGATCTGCAGGGAGTAGCTAGAGGCAGTCCCCCCGACAGTATGCCTTAGCTCTCTTAGAAATTGCCAAAAGTTGTCAATCAAAAGAAAAGTGTCAAAACTGATCCTTCATACCCCGCAGCCGCGCAAAAACCCGCACCGGATCTTGAACGCCGGTGGCCGCCTGCAGAGCCGGCTGATCCCAGCGCAAAAAAGGATTGGTGCGGCGCTCTTCGCCGATGGTGCTGGGCACCGTTGGGGATCCCGCCTGGCGCAGGGCCACCACCTGCTGATAGCGCGCCTGCAAGTCGGGGTTGTCCCCATCTACCGTCAAGGCAAACTTGAGGTTGTTCAAGGTGTATTCGTGGGCACACCACACCCGCGTCGGTTCAGGTAACTGGCGCAGTTGATCCAGGGATCCCAGCATTTGCTCTGGGGTGCCCTCAAAGAGCCGCCCGCATCCCCCAGCAAACAGAGTATCGCCACAGAAGAGATCCCCGCTTTCGGGGAAGTAGTAGGCAACATGTCCCCGCGTATGGCCGGGCACAAACAACACCTTCGCCTGCCGGCCCGCAAGTTCCACCGTCTCCCCCGCCTGCAGCTCCACCGTCTGGCCAGGGATCCGCCCTCGATCCACCTGGCTGCCGTAGACGACGGCGCGGGGGTAGCGGGCCAAAAGTTGCAGGTTGCCCCCCACATGGTCGTGGTGGTGGTGGGTGTTGAAGATGGCCACCAGCTCCGCCCCCAGCTCGGCCAATTTGTCCAGCACGGGCTCGGCCACTGCCGGATCCACCACTGCTGCCGTTGCCGTCTCGGGATCGTAGAGCAGATAGATGTAGTTGTCGCGCAGGGCAGGCAGTTGCAGAATGCGCATGGCCGGCTAGTCCTCAAAAATGGCCTGTTCTACATCCTGGCGGCTGAGGGAGTAGGGGAAAGACAGGGTTTTCGTGTTGCCATCCGGGTAGGTGTAGCGCACCCAGATGCTGGTCTCTTCTAGGCGCAGGCAGGCTTTCCAGCCCGGCCGCTCGCAAAACCATTGCTCCACATCCTTTGGGTCGCGGGTGCAGCCTTGCTCCTCCAGCCAGCGTTCGATGGCGTGGAGCGGGTGATTGTAGAGAGGTGTGGTGGCAGGGGGCAAAGGCATGGTGAGATTCAAACGCGCGCAGAGAAGCCGTCAAACTAGACAAAAGTTAACAGCCTATTCCATTCAAGCACTTGATCCGTGGGAAGCTCCGAGCGCTTTGTCTGAACCTCATCCCCAAGCAACCGGAGTTGGTTAGCCCACCCCGCCCTCCCGTAGCCAGGCCAAAGCAACCGCCAACACCAAACACGCCACGAAGGTGGATCCCATCAGCAGCAGGGCACAGAGCTCGCCCGCCGAGAGAGGCCGGGTTTCCATGCGCAGCTCGAGAGAATCCGTATGAAGGGATCCCCTCCCGTTGAGGGATCCCGTTTCGACCGTCACCGCCCGCAGGCTGGCATCGTAGATGGCCCGTTTCGCCGGGTTGCTGAGGACAAGGTAGGCTTCCTGGAGTTCTTGGAAGCAACGAATCGCCACCTCTGGCGCCAGAGGAGAAGTGTCGGGATGGTAGCGTTTGCTCAACTGCCGGTAGGCCCGCCGAATGGCCTCAGGAGATGCCCCTGGAGACAGGCCCAGCCGCTGGTAGTAGGTAAGAGAGGTCAACGAGCGCATGCCAGTCGCTAAACAACCAAGACCGGGAGGCAGCAGAACAGCTCTCAAGAGAGCCTGACCCCAATGTAAACCACTCTTCTGGCTATGGGGATCCCTGCTGCCGGGCTTTATTCTTCTCCCTCCTCTTCTTCGGACTTGGCTTTGGGGTAGTAGAAGCCGGTGTTGCGACCGCTGAGAATGGCGCGCCCAATGGTCATCGCCCGCTGGGCCTGCAGCTTGGCTTTGCCCAGCCAGACAGCATACCGCCTGCGACTGCGGGCTTTGGAGGTTTTCTTCTTGGGAACAGGCATAGCTTGTACAAAAACACAGCTCTACTAGGCTAGCACTGGGCTTGCACGCTCGATCCCGTTCTGAACCTGGCCCAATTGGGTCAAGCTTTTCCGGCAACTTACAAAGGGCGAGCGTCTCTGCCCAACCTTAACTGTTGAGATCTGTCAACTCCTCTGTGCAAACCCTCTTCATCCCTTTTCCCAAAGGCCTCGAAGTCGGTAGAGTATAGGACATCTTCTGGAACAGGCGGCCAGGTGATATTGGTCATCCTCCCCCGGAAGCTCTTTTGGGTGCAAGCTAAGAATGGACTGTGGCCACCTCCTCGATCCAGGAGATCGCTCAATCATGCGCAACCTCTCTTCCATCTTGTTGTTCGGGATCCCGCTGCTGAGCTTGGGTTGGACGGGGATCCCAGTGGCTGCCCAATCCACCAATCCGGAGCTGTGCCAGAAGTTTCCCCAAGACCTTCGCTGCAATCTCTCTGCCCCCAGCCAGGTAGGACAAGCGCCTCAACCCAGCACTCGCCCGCGCGTTGCGGTTTTGGATTTTGATTTCAGCAGCCTCAGCAATTCCTACAGCCTGCGCGAGGCTTCCCGGGGGGTGAGCGATCTGCTGGTGGATCGGCTGGTGAGAGATGGCACTTTTTCTGTTATCGAGCGCTCGCGGCTGGACGCGATCTTGGCCGAGCAGAACTTGGGGCTATCGGGGCGGTTGGATGCCAACACCGCCGCTCAGGTGGGCCGGATCCTCGGGGTCGATGCGGTGATCCTCGGCAGTGTTACCCAGTTCGATGTGTCGGTGCGCCGTTCCGGCGGTGGGGCGCCGGTCTTAACCCCCTTCGGCAGCTTTCCGCTGGCGGTGGGGGCCGAGTCGGTGGATGCCGATGCCAACGTGCAGCTCAATGCCCGCCTGGTGAGCACCAGCACGGCCGAGATCTTGGCCGTGGTCGAGGGCCGGGGCAACGCCAGCCAGTCGGATAGTACGGTCACGGTTGCCGGCTTTGGCGGGGGATCCGCCACCAGCAACGAAGAAAAGCTGCTGGTTTTAGCCAGCCAGCAGGCGGTGGAGCAAATTGCCCAGCAGTTGGCCGGTTTTGCCAGTCGCTTGGCAGCCCAGCCCCGCTCTTTGCCGACGGTGGATGCCTTGGTGGCGGATGTCTACGGCAATCAGGTGATCTTGAACAAGGGCAGCCGCGACGGCTATCGCGTGGGATTGATCCTTTCTGTGGAGCGCGTCGTTCGCGAGGTTAAGGATCCAGCCACAGGAGCAGTCCTGCGCAAATTGACCGAGCCAGCTGGCCAAATTCAACTGACAGAGGTGGATCAGGGATCCAGTGTGGGCCGCATTCTCAGCGGCTCTGGCTTTAAGGTGGGAGATGTAGCCAAGCCGCTTCAATAGAAGTCCACCGGCTACTCCCCCGTAACTTGCTTCACCAGCAGGTTGGGGCTATTCGTTGCGCTTTGGGATCTCTACCATTCCGCTCTGGGCGGATTGGATAATGGTTCTAGCAGGGCCAACCCAAGAGCTGGTACAACTACAGCCAACCTAGGCAAAGGGAGAAGATGAAGGCTTTTGTTGCAGGGGCTACGGGAGAAACGGGGCGGCGCATCGTCAAAGAGTTGGTGGGCCGCGGCATCCCGGTACGGGCGCTGGTGCGCAGCCGCGAGCTGGCCGCACAGGTTTTGCCCCCCGAAGCAGAAGTGGTGGTGGGAGATGTGCTGGACCCGGCCACACTAAGGGCCGGCATGGAGGGATGCACGGTGGTACTCTGTGCTACAGGAGCTAGGCCCAGTTGGGATCCCTTTCTGCCTTACCGAGTGGATTATGAAGGCACCAAGAACTTAGTGGATGTGGCCAAAGCCCAAGGGATCCAACACTTTGTTTTGATTTCTTCTCTATGCGTGTCCCAGTTGTTCCATCCCCTCAACCTGTTTTGGCTGATCTTGGTGTGGAAAAAACGAGCCGAAGAATACCTGCAAAAAAGCGGCCTCACCTACACCATCATTCGGCCAGGGGGCCTGAAAAACCAGGACAACGAGGATGGCATTGTCCTCTCCCAGGCTGACACTCTCTTTGAGGGCAGCATCCCTCGCCTCAAGGTAGCTCAAGTGGCTGTTGAAAGCCTGTTCCAGCCGGCAGCAAAAAACCGCATCTTCGAGATCATCGCTAAGCCCGGCGTTCCCAGGCGGGAGTGGAGTGACCTCTTTGCCCTAGCAAGCTAGGGCCCCGTCGGAAGAAAAGTAGTATAGGGATCTCACGCCCGAGGCTGAGGGCGTTATAATCTCCCCAGCCCTAGCGGAGATCCCTGAGATGGCTGTGCAACTCTTGCCTCAGTGTGAGAACTTACGGGAGCATGTTGAAACGATTCTAAACCTTTGGCAGCAGGATCCCACGCTCTCAGCAAAGCAAGATACAACCCGAGTTCAGGCTTCACTAAGCAAGGCTATTTCTCCAACTTTTGAGATTGTCTTTGCCGGTGCTTTTAGCGCTGGCAAGTCGATGCTGATCAACGCCTTGTTAGAAAGGGAGCTTCTCTATAGCGCTGAAGGACACGCCACAGGGACAGAGTGCTACATCTCCTATGCAGAGCCTGCCGCCGAGAGGGTAGTACTCACCTTCCTCAGCGAGCGGCAGGTGCAGGAACAGATGGCTGCCTTCTGCACTCGCTTAGGCTTAGCCCTACCCAGCGGCAACAACCTAGAGGAAGTCACCCTCAATCGCCTAAAAGAGCAGGCTGAGGCCATTGTTCAGCAGGAGGGCGGCAAAAGTAAGTCGGAACGAGCAAAGCAGGCAGATGCGCTGCGCTTATTAATTGAAGGTTTCCAGCAAAACCGCGCCAGAATTCACCCAACCGAAAACAGAGTATTTTCGATGGAACAGCTTAACCTTGGCAACCTAAGAGAAGCGGCCAGTTTTGCGCGGCGCGGTGCCAATAGTGCAGTTCTGCGGAAGATTGAGTACTACTGCCATCATCCTCTATTAGAAGACGGAAACGTTATTGTCGATACCCCTGGAATTGATGCTCCCGTTAAAGCGGATGCCGAGCGCACCTATCAAAAAATTGCCGATCCAAACACTTCCGCAGTTGTCTGTGTCCTCAAGTGTGCTACAACAGGTGAGCTGACTAAAGAAGAAACAGAACTCATTGAGCACATCCAAAGTAGCGAAAGTATTCGCGATCGAGTTTTTTATGTGTTCAATCGCATTGATGAAACTTGGTACAACTCCCAGCTAAGGCAGAGATTAGAGACCATCATTGACCAGCAGTTTCGTCAAGCCCGCCTATTTAAAACTAGTGCCCTGCTTGGCTTCTACGGCTCGCAGATCAGGGAAACGACTCGAGAAACAAGGTTTGGTCTGGATACCATTTTTGCAGAAAGTATAAAAGAGCTAGGTGGCAGAGAGCAGACACCTCAATTTATTAGCGAATTTGTCAAGTACTGTAGCTCCTCAGGCAGGCTTGTGGGATCCCCCTTCCGCCCTTCGGTGCACGGCTATGAGACTCCTATCGATAACTACGTTCGAATTCTAAGCGAGTGGGGCAAGCCCTTGATTGAGTACATGATCAAAGATAGCGGCATAGAAGAATTTCTCAGTGGGATTACTCGCTATTTGAAGGAAGAAAAGCGCCCGCAGTTGTTTATAGCTCTTGCCGATGACCTGCAGCCTCTGTGTATTGAGCTCAGAAAGTCCTACCTAGATCTTTATAGAGACCTAGACAGCCAGCCTAGAGAAGTTGATAGCATGATTGCCCATGAGTTAATGCTTATTAATCAGCAGTTGAATAGGATTGGTCAAGAGTTCGATGAACATATTCAAACTATGGTTAACGAAATTATTGACGGAACGGATAAAGAGTTTGAGTATGACTTCCGAAGGCTGCAGGCCAAGATGGTGCGTAGGCTGGATGAGCTTCTGGACACATTCTCAATAGATAGTGCCTATAGCCAAGCTGTCCGCATCCACCACCGTAACTCCACAGCTCCCTTTTTGGCTGTGCTGGTTGAGGCCCTTTACTACCTATCAAATCACCTAGAGGATATACTGGTCGAGTCTGCCACCACAGTTGTGGAGAACTCCTTTCGGCGGATTATTGATCGGGTACGCAGTTCAGACTACTACAAGCAGTTGTTTCGCCTACTGGGATCCGACGGTGATCTAGAGAAAAAACTACTAGAGGTTAAGGAAAAAGTTTGCACTGCATTAGTCAGCGGCGCTCGAAAAGAGTGCGATCGGTATCTAAGAGAAAGTCCTCGCTTCTATGACGAGGGCACTTTCTCCATTTACCAGTTCCGGGAAGTTTTAAAGCAAACATCTCAGTCCTACGATATTTCCGCTATTCGAGATGCGGAGCCGGGGATCCGGCAATTGCTGAAGCTTGACTTTGAGCCCAAAGTCAGCCAGACAATACGCTCTAACTTCCGACAAGAAACCAACAATACCCTCAAGACTCAGCTCTTGCCCGTTGCTAAGGAAGTGGCTGATGAAATTCTACAAAAGTATCCCGAAGCAAAGCAATTTATGGAAGCGACACTTAGAAAGGAAGCAGAAGAAAGAATTACCTTAAACCAACAGCGTCTAAGGGATCTAGAAGCAAAGATCGATAGCTACAACCAAGCCGTTTCTGGGATTAACCTATGCTTACAGGCTATGGGCCTAGGTCGTGAACTTTTGCCCTCGATTTCTTTACTGAAACCTTCTTCGACCGGTGAATTAGCTGACAGCTCAGCAGGTTCTTCCGAGCAGCCAGCGAGCGAAAGTGGGCCGAGTGATGAGATCTCTGACTTAGGTAAGATTTTCCCCGAGCTGGACAGCATACTTGACGATCTGAGATAAAGTAGTTTGTTTCTCCCTACTATTTGAGGAGGTGAAGTTTTGTTGCCTAAGGCCCTGCCCTTGCAGCAATGCTTAGAAGGGGTTCTCTCCATAGGGGAGAAAACTTTCAAGGTTGCTAGCCTGGTCAAAGCTGCCCAAGAGGATTTGGCCAAAAAGGAAGAGCTCAATCGCTTGTTTATTACAGCCTTGAGATCCTCGGGGATCCTTCCACCGGAAAACCTGATTAGTATTGCCAGTAGCTTTCTTCCTCCTATTCCTATTCCTCCCGGATCTGAAGAAAAGTTAGAAAAGTTACTGCAAGAAACCAAGTGGTTTGATCAGGGCCTTACCTGTCAGCTCTTGGTACCGGGTAAGAAGGAGTGGGAGAAAGGTAGGGTCAGATTGCGGATCACTGTAGAGTTTGAGCCAGAGCGTACGGGCTCAGAAAGTAGCGATGGATCCCCTCTAGATGACCTTCGCACAGACAAGGAGTAGCTTAAGTTAGCGGGATGCATTAGGAGGCTGGGTCAGTGTCAAGCAACGATCAACCTCAGGATCGCTTTGTCGAGATAGATGCTTCTCCAAACACCGTCATTGATATAGGAGGAGGCCTGATCTACTCAAAAGAGTTTATTTGGGCTTGCTTGGAAAGTGCTTATAATAACTTTGGATCTCGTTTATATGACAAACTTAGAGCCAAAAACATTCCTGGCTCGGTCAATTTTTACCAAATAACTGATGCGAGAGGGATCCCTGTTAAACTTTTACGTCCTAGCTTGCCATGGGTTGATGGCAGAGTTAGGGTAAGGCTAATAGTTGAGTTTGAGCCAGAAGATCCAGGATCAGCAAGCGATGGATCTTCTCTGGATGACCTTCGAAAGGATGCCGATTAGCCAGGTCTGTTAGCACTAGGAAACAAGACATGCTTGACTCGATACTTCTCAAAGCAGATGATAAAGAAACTGCCGTTGCGATTGGCGACCAAATCTATATTCCTAGTGTTTTGCACAGTGCAATTATTGATTACCTTCTTGCAGATATTGCACGAACAAATAGCCACCTTCGCTCAAAAAAGATTCACGTAGAAATTAGAGCTTTAGTAGAGGGAGTAAAATCCCGAATCTTACAGCCTAGAAAGGATTGGGCTGAGGGAAAGGTATCCCTTAAAGTTTGTCTCGAGTTTATTCCCGATAGCCCATCTCGAGACTCCGAACTAGATAGTTTTCGCAATACAGGTGAGTAATGGATGAAAGAGAAAAAACCTGGTGAGAGGATCCCGATCCCAGCATCTGTGCGGGAGTATGTCTTCCAAAGGGATGGCTTCCGCTGCCGCAGTTGTGGCAAATCGCCCCCAGAGGTGCAGCTTCAGGTTGATCACATCGTCCCCCTTGCCCAGGGCGGCAGCAACGACATCAGCAACTTGCAAACCCTGTGCAAAGTCTGTAATCAGCGCAAAAAGGACAGGTGGGATCCCCGCTTTCGCCGCCATTTCGATCTCTAGGGAGCTGAGATCTACCTCAAACAACAGGCGGAAAGCTCAAAAAGGGCGGGCGGGTGAGGATCCCTGCTACAGAACCGACTTCCACCTCCCACCCTTCAGCCGGCTCGAACTTGGTGCGCACATAGCCCAAGCCCCAGTAGCCTTGGGAGGTGGAACCAGCGCTGGTCAACACACCAATCTTTTCTCCTTGCCGCACGATGTCGGCACCGGGCTGAGCCTCGCCCTGGAGGCGGATCCCCCATAAGGTTTGGCGGATGCGCCGGTAGGTTACCTGCTTGGCCAAGACTTCCTGGCCAATGTAACACCCTTTGGAGAGGGAAATGGCGTGCCACAGGCCGGCTTCCAGAGGGTTGTAGTCGGGGGTTAGCTCGCGGTCGGCGGCAGGGCGACCGGCCTCCAGGCGCAGGGCTTCCCAAAGTTCAGGTGAGGCCAGCTCCGCTCCAGCTTGCAGCAGGCAGTCGGCAAGGGCAGCTTTGTGCTCTAGGTTGCCCCAGAGGGTAAATCCCGGCTGGGCAAGGCCGCTGCCACAGGCCAAATGGACAGGGATCCCCTGAATCGCCACCTGGCGGTGTTCGTACAGTTTTGTCGGGATCTCTTCTGCAGCCACCACCTTCTCCAGAAGAGCCTGGCTCTGGGGGCCAATTAGCCCAAAGGCAAAGGTCTGGTCAGTCGCATCGGCTAGCTGGGCCCCCCGCACAAAGGGCAACATACGCCCCAGGCTCTGCATCAGCAGGCTGCGCCGCTGCGGCGAAGTCCAGATCCAGGAAGCCTCTTCTTCCACATACACCGTGGCCAGATCGAGGATCCCTGCTGCGGGGCTAACGAAAACCGTATCCGCCCCCTGGCCGGGAGCAAGGGCCTTAAGATTCTGGGTACTCTGGCTGTGCAAATAGTCCAAGCCGGGGGATCCCTGCAGGCGCAGGCGACCCCATTCAGAGCGATCCAAAAGCAGGGATCCCCTCTGCGCGGCGGCTTGCTCTTGCGTGGTCAAGGTGGTGTGAACAGCAGAAATAACAGACATCGCTCACCCCAGGGGTGCTCTTTGGTTTTCTTCCCTACCCTAGAATAGGCTAGTTTACCCTAGCGTCTGTGGCAGATCCTTGGTGTACTGACTGTGATCGAGGTTGAGGTTCACCAACAGTTGCGACAGCTTTTGCGGCAGTCTCCCGAAGCCGTGTGGCCCCATCAGTTGACGATGGCCCGCATGGTGGCCCGGGGATTGCGGTTGGGTCGCAGCACCTTGATCCAAGTGCCTGCTGGGGGCCAGCACCGCCTCAGCTATCTGCTGCCAGCCTTGATGTGGCCGCATGCCACGTTGCTCTGTGCCACGGTGCCCGTGCAGGCGCAAATCTTGGGAGAAGAGATCCCTTGGCTCCGGCAGACCCTGCAGTTGCACAAGCCCGTCCTGCAAAAAGACCGTTGGCCAGATCCCGATTTTCAGGGGCTGCTGTTGGTAGATCCCCTGGATTGGCTGCGGGCTCGCCTAAGGGGAGCCGAGGTACCGACCGGGATCCCTCTGATCCTAGACGGAGCCGAAGACCTGGAAGATTGGGCCTACCAGGCGCTGACGGTCACCCTGGAAGCCAGTCACTGGCAGCAGCTCCGGCAGATCTTCCCTGCCGAGGCGGAGCGGCTTTCCCAGGCCCAGGTGAATTTGGCCCTGCAGCTTTTGCGGCGACCGCTTTCCCGCTGCCTGCTCCAGGCGGATGAACAGGTTCACCTGGAGGCAGCGCTGTCTCTGGTGGTAGGCTACGCCGGCTGGCTGCCAGATCCTTGGGATCAAATCCGCTGCAGGCTTAGCGCCGAGGGGGATCCCACCTCCCGCTGGGTTTGGTGGGC
>NZ_JANSIR010000037.1:0-7009 GCF_047462155.1 Synechococcus sp. OH2 | reverse complement strand
CTCAGCCGGTGGTGATCATCGGCGAGGCCCTGGATCTGGATCGGCAGGCGGAGGCCTATCGTTGGCGCCTGGGCTTGCCAGATCTGACACCCTTGCGCTTCAGCTCAGGCGAGGATTGGATCCGTTCCGGCGGGGAGCCTTTGCCGAGCCTTTCCCTCTACTTGCCGCGGCTGCCCTTGCCCAACAGCCCCCTCTTCCGGGAGCACCTGTTGCAGGAGCTAAGGAGCCTGATCCCACAGGTGCAGGGCTTTGTGGTGGTGCTGGTGTCGGATCAACCTCTGCAGGTACAGGTGGGGGCTGCTTTGGCTGCCGAATTTGGCTCGCGGGTACGGGTAAACAGCCTATTTTCCGGAGAAAAGGGCATTTTGGTCTGCGACTGGCCCTACTGGTTGCAGCACAAGGCCAGCCTACCCTGTCCAGAGCTGCTGGCGATTGCCACTCTGCCTTTTCCCTCGATGGAGGATCCAAGAGTGGCCGGACGGGTGCAGTATCTGCAGCGCACCCAGCAGGACTGGTTCCGCCAATACCTCTTGCCAGTGGCGGCCAGCCAATTGCAGCGGGCTGTCGCCCCTCTGCGACAAGGCGCAGAAGCAGATGAAGCCTCCGGCTTGCCCACCCGCTGGGTGGCGATTTTGGATAGCCGCATCGTTGCCCGCAGCTATGGCGTTGCCCTCCTCAATGCCTTGGGGCCAACCCTGCGCATCCAGCAGCGCAGCCAATTGTTCGTTTAGGGATCCCTGGGCTTCTTGGCCTTGCCTTCAGCCCCTCTTCCTCAGGGAGAGGGGAGAGAGATAGGCAGATTTGTATCCTAGGAAGCCAAAGCCAACGGGGATCCGGGCTATTCTGAGTTCAGTCTGCTCTCAGCTTCCTCCTCAGAAATCATGACCAGTCCTGCTCTCAGCCCCGATACAGAACGGCGCGCCCAAGCGGTTTGGAAGCCGTTGCGCCAGGCCATTGTGGAAAGCTCGGGCTTCCGAGGATGGCTCCAAGGACGGGAACTGCCCAGCCAGGAGTCTGAGCTGGATCGTTTGGTACATTGCTACCTCGAGCAAACCCTCTCTCACCTGGCCTACTAGGATCCCCATAACCCCAGCCAAAGGGGCAGGGTAAACAAAGCTGCCAAGTAGCCTACGGCCAGGGCCGTTACAGTAAGCTCCCGATCCAAGTCGTATTCTTCCGTGAGCACCAGGGTGGCAATAGCAGGAGGCATGCCAGCCTGCAAAGTTAGCACCAGCTTGGCCAAGGGGGGATAGGGAGTCAAGGTTAACCCCAGGCCAACCAAGAGAGGGACAATCACAATTTTGATGAGGAGAGCCACTGCGGCAGGGAAAAAGGATCCCCAGTGCTTCACTTGAGCCAGCCGCATTCCCAAGATGATCAGACTCAGGGGAATCGTGCTCCAGGCAAAGGCAACCAAGCCTTGAGAGAGCCACCCCGGCAGGGGTTGGCGAGCCAGGGCCAAGCCGACAAAGAAGGCCCAAAGGGTGGGGCTGCTCAGCAGTCGGATCGCTGTTTGCCGGGGACGAGGGCGAGAGGGGCTGTGGCGGCTGGCCACCCACACCCCCAGCCCATAGGCCGTAAAGAGCGTACCCAACAAATCGTAGAACAAAGCCCAGCCGAAGTAGGCGCTCCCGGCCACCGCCAGACAGATGGGGTAACCCAAATAGCCGCTATTCCCCAAGGTGGCCGCCAGATAAAAACTTCCTCGCCGTGCTCTGCTCCAAAGCCAGGGATCCCGCTCGTTCTTTCCCTGCCAGGCATGGTGTTGCCATCTTAGCCAGGCGTTGGCCAGGGCAAACCCCAGCCCGGTTGCCAGCCAGCAGACCAAAGGGGCCACCCAGATCTGGCCGGAGAGATCCGCCTTCTGGATAAATCCAATTGTGCCCAGGGGCACCCCCACCCAGAACATGAACCGGCCTAGAACGTGGGGATCCAGCCAACGCTTCCAGCCGGTGGGCAGCCTTTTCTGGAGGACAAACCCCAGCAGCGTCCAGCCCAGCAGGGGGAGATAAACCTGAAAAAGGGTGGTGAGCACGCCAAAGTGGCTCTAGGGGGAAGAGGAAAGGGATCCCGTCATCACACAGTTAGCTAGGGATCCGCTGGGGTTCTTCACGTAGGGCAAAGATGCGCAGAATCACCTCTTCTACCACCCGGTCTGGGGTAGAGGCACCGGAGGTGATGCCGATCTGCACCGGCCCATCGGGCAACCAACCCTCGGTAACAATTGGGTCTTGGTGGAGGGGCTTGTGGCGGATGCAGTTGGGGGGCTGGATGCAGTCGGGGCCATCGATGTGGAAAGAGGGCAGCCCCTTGGCCAGGGCAATTTCCTGCAGGTGAGTGGTATTGGAGGAATTGACCCCGCCGATTACCACCACCACGTCCAAGGGCCGCTCCAGCAGCTCAAACATGGCATCCTGCCGTTCTTGGGTGGCGTTGCAGATGGTGTTGAAGCTCATGAAGTGGTTATCCAGCTCCTGGGGGCCATATTTGCGCAGCATCGTGGTCTCAAACAGCTTGGCAATGGCGCGCGTTTCCCCCTCCAGCATCGTGGTTTGGTTGGCAATGCCAATCCGCTCCAGATCCCGATCTGGATCGAAGCCGGGAGACGTGGCCTTGTCGAAGCGCCGCCGAAATTCTGCCGCATCTCCGCCTTCCAAAATGTAGCGGGCGACCCATTGCGCTTCTTCCAGGTTCAGCACCACCAGATATTTCTCGGCAAAAGAGCTGGTGGCTACGGTTTCTTCGTGGTTGTACTTGCCGTGGATGACAGAGGTGAATTGGGCGGCGCGGTGTTTGTCCACCTGGTTCCAGACGCGGGACACCCAGGGGCAGGTGGTATCGACGATCTCGTTGCCCTGCGACCGGAAAAACTCCATCTCCGATACGCTGGCCCCAAAGGCAGGCCAGATCACCACGTCCTCGGGCCGGATCTGGGAGAAGTCCTTCTTGCCATCCGGGCCTTTCTCCACAAAGCGGATCCCCATCTCCTGTAGGTGGCGGTTGACCAGAGGGTTGTGGATGATCTCGTTGGTGATCCAGATCTGCCGATCCGGAAAGCGGCGCCGCGCTTCGTAGGCATATTCCACCGCCCGCTCCACACCCCAGCAGAAGCCAAACGCCTTGGCCAGATGGATGGTGATATCCCCCTGCCGATAGCAGTAGGACTGGGCGCGGATCTGCTCCACCAGCGAGCTTTTGTAGGTGGTTTGCAGCTCCCGTTGGGCTTGATCCTTGTGCTCTTCAAACCCTTTGGCAAAGTAGGTGCTGGAGCTGCGCAGAGCCTTGCGCAGGGCACGCGGATCCTGGGGGGAGCTAGCCGGAGAAGAGGGTTGGGAATGAGGCATGGTTGTCACTTGGTCTGTGCACCGCTAACAGCAAAGGGATCCTCTCTCAGCTTACGCCCTGTCTTGAGTGCGTAGGTCACCCCGGCGGCAGGACAGCCCCCAAAAATCCGAAGGGATCCCAGACTCGATCCACAAGAGCCAGGGCAGCTACCGAGAGATTGCGCTCTCAGGAGGCGGCTGATCTTGCCTTTCCAGTTGCTGCAGCCGTTCCTGGAGCTGACGGGCAGTCAGGGAGAAGCTGCGCCCCGGCCAAAGCAAAGAGCCTAGCCCCGCCGTCAACAAACCCAGGCCGATGGCCGCGGCGATGAGAAACCCCAAGGGGAGCTCCACCGAGCGCCACATTAGAAAATAGACGGTCAGAGGGGTGGGGTTTTGTCCGGCCAGGACTGCCACTCCCAAAGCCAACAGCAGTGTCAAGGCCAAGTGGAACAGCAGCAGCATGAGGGATCCCGTCGCAACAGTTCTATTCTGCCTTGCTGGCCGACGGCGCAGGCCAGGGCTGCACTGTGCCATCGGGCAGGATGGCGCCGCTTAGGTCGGCACCAATCAGCACCGCTCCGCCTATTTTTGCCCCGCTCAGATCGGATCCCTGCAGTTGGGCACGGGTTAGCTTGGCTTCCCACAGGTAGGCCCCGTGCAAGTTGGCTTCCCGCAAATCGGCAAAGCTGAGATCGGCGCCAATGAGGTTGGCTTCCCAAAGGTTGGCACCGCGCAGGTTGGCCCCCATCAGGTTGGCGGAGCTGAGATCGGCTCCACGCAGATCCGCCTCCTGCAAGTTAACCCCGCTCAGCTTGCCAAAGGAGAGGTTGGCCCCTCTCAGATTCACCCCCTGCAGGGTGGCACGCACCAAGTCCACACCCACCAGGTTGGATTCTTGAAAGTTGCGCTCGCCGGCGGCATAGTTTGCCAGCAGCTCATCTGCAGTGGTCACTCGGGGCATAGCCGGGTACCCCCAATCGCCGAGTTTATCCAGCAACCCTTAATTGCCAAATGAGGTGCTGATGACTCAATGCTAGATGTTGGCCATTATACCGTCTATCTACAGCCGCTCGCGGTTCACGGCGGGCAAGAAGGGATCCCCGCCGCTGTCTCATCTGCCCTCTGGGGAGAGGGCGGGGTTGCTTCTGCTACCTTTTGGATGTGCAGCTCCAAGTAGCCGGTGGCCGGATCCGGCTGACGGGAGAAGCGGTACTCCAGGCTGTCGGCAAGGACAATCTCGGCGGTGGTGTAGATGAGGCAGCCAGGGCGCAGGTGCCCTCCCCAAGTTCGGCCTTGGGCATCGGCAACAGCCAGATGGAGATGGACGCCGTCCGGGCACAGGGATCCGCTCAAGGCCAGGATCTCCAGGCGCTCGGCCAACAAGTAATCCTCCGTTTGGTCGGCTAGACGCAGGGTGGCTTGGCTGAGGCTGCCAACAGCACTGAGGACAAAGGCTGCCTGCAGGGGTTGTTGGCGGGCAAAGCGCTCCAGCTCCTGCTTGAGGTCTTGGCCGGGCAGCAGGCGTAGGGGGTAGATCTTGAGGGATCCCGTGGGTAGAGGCTGTTGGCAGCCAGCAGCAGCAGCGCTCCCCGGTCGCCAGCCGGGCTTGACCACCGGGTAGGCACGGGCAATCACCAGGCAGTCGTCAGGCACAGGGTAGCGGGCAGGGATGGTGGAGCCGGCGGCAATGGTGACATCGGATCCCACCTTGAGGGGGGCCACCAGCACCGAGTTGGCGCCGGTCTTGCTGCGATCGCCGATTTCTGTGAAGTGCTTCTGCTGGCCGTCGTAGTTGGCGATGATCGTGCCGGCGCCGATGTTGACCTGGGATCCCAGCTTGGCGTCACCTAGGTAGGCCAGGTGGGCGGCGTTGGTGTGGGAGCCAATCTGAGTGTTTTTAACTTCCACAAAGTTGCCAATGCGGCAGCCGTCGCCAATGCAGCTATTGGGGCGGATATGGGCATAGGGCCCTATCCAGACATGGTTGCCGATCTGGCTGTGGCTGACCACCGAGTAGAGGATGTGGCAATCGGAGCCGATGGTGCTGGAGTCGATCCAACTGCCCGGCCCCAGGCGGGTGCGCGGCCCGATGCGGCACCTCCCGCGCAGGTGGGTTTGGGCTTCGATCACCACATCGGGGGCCAATTCCACCGTCTCTTCCAGGCTGACGCTGTCGGGATCCACAAAGGTGACCCCGGCTTCCATCCAAGCTTCCTTAAGGCGATCCTGCAAAATCTGGTGGGCTTGGGCCAGTTGGCGGCGGTCGTTGATGCCAACGATTTCCTGAGGATCCTCAGCGTCTAGGGCAATGGCTTTCTCCAGTAGTTTAACCGCGTCGGTGAGATAGTACTCCTGCTGGGCGTTGTTCCGCTCCAAACGGGGCAGCACCCGGGCCAGGGCCGGCCAATGGAAACAGTAGACGCCGCTGTTGATGCGGCGATTTTGCCGTTGGGCCGGGGTGCAGTCCCGCTCTTCCACCAGCTCCAGGATCCGCTGCTGGGCATCGCAAAACACCCGCCCATAGCCATAGGGATCCGCCACCTGGGCCGAGAGCAAGGTCACATCCGGCTGGACTTGGCGGTGGCGTTCCACCAGCGCCTGCAGGGTTTCCACCCGCAACAGAGGCACATCCCCGTTGACCACCAGCAGATCCCCTTGAAAGTTGCCAAGGACAGGCAGAAGCTGCTGCACCGCGTGTCCGGTGCCCAGTTGCTGGGCCTGCTCCACAAATTCAACCGGGTACCCCTGTAGGGTTTGGCGCACCTGCTCCTGCCCGTAACCCACAATCACCAGACAGCGCTGGGGCGCCAGGGCCAGCACCGTGCGCAGCAGCCGCTCGATCAAAGACAGGGATCCCAGCTTGTGCAGCACCTTGGGCAATTGCGACCGCATACGGGTGCCCTTGCCCGCTGCCAAGATTGCTACGGCCAGCTCCCGCTCTGCCATCTTTGCCCTCCGATCTGCCCCCATCAAGTATACGCGGCAGGCGCTGGTGTTCCCTCCCCCTCTGCCAAGCCCTTGGAAACTGCGCTAGCCTGGTGGCACGTGTAGGTGGGGCAGGGTATGTATGGCTGGGAGCGAGGGCTCGGATACCCCTCTTCAAAAACGTCAGCGCTTGGTCCGCGAGGCAGCCGGCTGGCTGGCAGTGCTGGGGGTGCTGATCCCGGGACTGCAGCGCTTCTACATGGGCCACAAGCGCTGGGGCTGGGTGTACTTGCTGGTGGGGCTGATGGTGTTGGTTCCCTCTATTCCCCTGCAGATCCTCAGCTATGGGCTACGAGCGCTCTGCCTGCTGGAAGGGCTGTGGTTGCTTACCATGACCAATGAGGACTTCGATTTTCGCTTCAATCGGGATCTCATCGAGCTGGACTGGAGCAGCGCGAAAGGTCGGGAAGTCCGGGATCCCGAGCAGCAGTTGGAGCTCCAGTTGAAGCAGGGCTTGATTACCCGCGACGAATACGAGGAGCGCCGCCGCCACCTTCGCGAGATCTCTTGAGTGGGACTGCGATTGCTCCAAGATATTTCCGACCTACAGCCTGTTAATTTAAAATGGGGTACAGGTTTTAAGAGGGAGGAAGAGAGGCCAACCCATTCTTTGGATCTACGGCAAAGAGTTGTAGCGTAGCAGCTTATCAGGCAGGTCAGACCTCTATCCGTCAGGTAGCCGAACGGTTCATGGTGACCAA
>NZ_JANSIR010000036.1:0-5729 GCF_047462155.1 Synechococcus sp. OH2 | reverse complement strand
CAAGCGGGTGAGGAACCCCCACCCGCCTACGCGGTGGGGTAGTTCATTAGGTTATAGTCGCTTCTGGGATGCCAAGGATCCCAGCAGGCGCTGCGATTTTGGGTCTAAGGAGTCATTCCCTCACCCCCAGCCCCTCTCCTAGAAGGAGAGGGAAGGAAGAGCTTTGCGGCACTGGCACCAATTAGGCGATACCCGTTCGCTTCTGGGCTTCCTTACGAGAGACGGCCACATGGCGCAGGCCGGCGCGGATCAGCTCCTGCTCGATGAGGGTGAAGAACCGCTGCCGATCGCCTCCTCTCACTACAGCCAGATGATGGGCTTCGGCCAGGGCGATGGGGTAGCCAAAGCCCTTTTGCACCTGGCTCAGCACCCCTGCCAAGGCCTGCTGCAGCAGCTCTGGATCCTGGGCCACCCAGGCGGGAAACTCTAGCCGGGCAATCTCCGGCAGGGATCCCTCGCCAGGGTTCGCGCCAACATTCAAGTAACAGCAGTGGATGTGATGTTCCCCAAAAGTCTCCAGGACGCTGGCGCCACTGCGCCAGAGGGGGCTGCGCTCTCCCGGCTGCAGTAGGGATCCCCAAAAAACGCGATCTGCCAGGGGGGCAAAGGGCTGGCAGGGGGGAGTTTTCTCGCCGGCGCAGTAGCGATAGCAGTCGCAGCCCAGGTAGGGGCACAGCCCCAGGCGCAAGTAGTTAAGGGTTTCGCTGCTGCGGGAAGCGCTGATGTAGCCCACCAGGGGGATGCGGGCCGCCCGCAACTGCTCCAGGGTCGCCAGGATGGGATCCAGCCAGGGACGTTGGGTTGATCTAGGCAGCGACTCCAGTCCCCAGGGGATCAGGGATCCATCCAGCAGCGCCAGCGTGAGGCGACGGCAGGACAGCGACAGGGCCAACTGGGCCAGCTCCTCCAACTCTGCCTGGGAGCGCCGCAAAGCCAGCACCTCTTCGGCGTCCAAAGCAATCTCCGCCCCCTCACCGCGATCTCCTTCCTCTCGGCGGGGTTGGCGGCGAAGACGGCGCGGGGCCGCTCCTGGAAGGGAGTTGGATCGGTTCGGTTGAGCAAAGGGCTCCTGCCCGTAGATCAGCAGGGGCTGGCTGTCCAGCAGCGGCCACTCTTGCGTGCCGTAGTGGAGGGCTACCCGCCCAATGTTGATGAGCGAGCAGTAGGCGATCTCGTGGTGGCTGGGCAGGATCTGGGAGCCGTCGGTGGCCACCACCGTGTGCGGCCCCTGCAAAGGTTCCACTTTGGGCAGGGATCCCCAGGTTTCCGGCGGCTCGGCGGGACTGGCGCAGGTAAAGGCGAGATGGGATCCCCACTCCGCCCAGCGGGACTGCCAGGCTTGGGGTTCTCGCTGCAGGCGGGCAAACTCCTGCAAGGCCAGGCGCAGACGCTCTTGGTTGGCCTTCGACTCCTGCTGCAGGTGGCGGGCGAAGGCGGGAATCTGCTCGCTCAGTTTAACAAGATCCAGCATAGGCGGCTGGCCCACCCCTGCCGGCAGCTAGGGGCTCCACTTCAGAGGGATCCCTCTTGCCCTCGCTCGCGGGGTATGGGGTGGCAGCGGTAGCTGCGCCCAGCTCCTCTAGCGGAAACTCCCCATAGACCTCGCTGCTGTTGTTGGGGCTTTCCTGCAGGCGGATCCGATGCAGTTGCACCCCCAGCTTCCGCAGGGGCAGAGTCAGCAGCCGCTGGATGTAGAGGGCAATGTTTTCCGCAGTGGGCACCACCTGGGCAAAGTAGGGGATGTCCTTGTTTAGGAAGGTGTGATCTAGGGGTTTGACCACCTGCTCCTCAATCACCCGCTGCAAAGCTGCCAAGTCCACGATCATCCCCGTGCGCGGGTCGATGGATCCCTTGACGGTGATCTCCAGGCCATAGTTGTGGCCGTGGCCGTGGGGACGGGCGCAGAGGCCATAGATGGCGGTGTTCTCTTCCAGACTGAGGTGATCCAAGGCCAAGCGGTGGGCGGCGCTAAAGTGGGTGGCAACGGTCAAATAGGCTTGCATGGCTTCTCCTCGGTATTCGGCCCAAAACTCAGGATCTTCATAGAGGCGCACGCTGGTCAGGGGCAGAGCATCGGCCAGGCGCTGCCAAATGGTGTAGGCGATGAACTCGGTGGTGGGCAGGGTTTGGGCAAACTCTGGCCAAGCTTCGTTGAGGTAGGCAAAGTTCAGCTCCTGAATCACCCGCTCCTGAAGCACCCGCTTCACCTGTGAGAGGTTAAGCACCATGCCGTACTCGTCCACCTCTCCCGTCAAGCCCACCTCCAGCACGTAGTTGTGGCCGTGGCCGGGGAAGCGGGCGTGGGGGCCAAAGCGGGCCAGGTTCTCGGCTTCAGAGAGCTCCGGCAGCCAGTAGCGGTGGCTGGCGGCAAAATGGGCACGGCGGTAGATGGTACAGGTTCTGGACATGAAGGCTATGAATGAATGAATGAAAACATCTGTAAAGGGATCCCCCCTTCAGCATAAACCCCAAACCGGCACTGCCCCCACAGCGAGGGATCCCTGCGGCTGTCTCAACGCACCTTCCCCCTGAACCCAAAGCGCCTTGGGATGGATGGCCAAAATCTCGTCCTGATGGGGCCAGGAGTGTGTCAACCTGGTAAAGGTAAGGAAGTCTTTGGGTCTCAGGGATCAACGGGCGAGGGAGCGGCTGTGGTCTATCGGGTTGGGCTACTGGGGCTGGGTACTGTCGGCACGGGCGTGGTAGAGATTTTGCAACGCCCACCTCACCCCCTCTTGCAGGCTGTCGAGCTTGCGGCGGTAGGGGTGCGTTCCCTGGACAGGCCGCGGCGGGTATCCATCCCGCTTGAGCGCCTGACCACTGACCTAGAGCGGATTGTGTCGGATCCAGACATTGACGTGGTGATTGAGCTCATGGGCGGGCTGGAGCCGGCTCGCAGCCTCATCCTAAAGGCCATTGACCACGGCAAGCCAGTCATTACAGCCAACAAAGCGGTCATTGCCCGCTATGGCGAGGAGATCTTCCGCGCTGCTGCCCAGGCCAGGGTGGCCGTGCTGCTGGAGGCAGCCGTGGGGGGTGGGATCCCTGTCGTCCAGACTTTGCAGCAGTCGCTGCAGGCCAGCCGCATCCAGGCGGTCTGGGGCATCATCAACGGCACGACCAACTTCATCCTCAGCCAGATGGCCCAGGAGGGTAGCTCCTTTGCCGAAGCGCTGGCCCAAGCCCAAGCCCGCGGCTATGCGGAGGCGGATCCCAGCGCCGATGTGGAAGGATGGGATGCGGCGGACAAGATCGCCATTTTGGCTAGCCTGGCCTTTGGGGTGTCGGTGCCGCGGGAGGCCATCCCTTGCGAAGGGATCCGCAGCATCAGCCCCACCGACATCCGCTATGCCCGCGAGTGGGGCTACACCTTCAAGCTTTTGGCCATTGCCCAGAGGGCTGGTGTCCCAGGATCCGAAACGGCCTTGGATGTCCGCGTCCACCCCACCCTATTGCCGCTGACCCACCCGCTGGCTAATATCCACGGCGTGGACAACGCCGTCTGGGTACAAGGGGATCCCCTGGGCCAGGTGGTGCTCTCCGGGCCGGGGGCGGGACAGGGGCCGACGGCCAGTGCTGTCGTTGGGGATCTGCTCACCCTACTTGCCCACCTGCAGACAGGGGCCCATCTCCCCAATCCTCTCTGGGGATTGCCTGTTTCTCCTCCTGTTGCCTCCCTGCTGCCACTGGCGGAGGTGCAGTCGGAGTTTTACGTGCGAGTGCTGGCCCAGGATCGACCGGGGGTGATGGGAGCTATTGGCACCTGCTTTGGCCGGCACCAGGTTAGCCTGGAGAGCATTACCCAAAAGGAGTGCCACCAGGAGCTGGCGGAGATTGTTGTCCTCACCCACACCGTGCGCGAGGCTGACTGCCGGCAGGCGCTGGCCGAGATCCAGCAGCTTCCCCAGGTAGCCGGGATCCCCAGCCTGTTTCGCGTGCTGCGCTAATGGCGCCCCTCGTGTTGCCCGTGATGGAGGATAGACAGCTTGGCAGCGACCGCGGATCTTGCAACCCCTGAACTCCTCAGAGCCGAAGTGGTGGTCATTGGGGCGGGCATCAGCGGCCTGACGCTGGCTTGGCGCCTGCAGCAGGGTCTCTCTGGTAGGGGTGGCTCCGCTCAGGCCGTGCTCTTGGCCGAGGCCAGCTCTCGGGTGGGCGGCTGCATTTCCACCCAATCCAAAGACGGCTACCGCTGGGAGGAAGGCCCCAACAGCTTTACCCCTACGCCTGCCCTGCTCAACTTGATTGCCGAGGTGGGCCTGGCCGACCAACTGGTGCTGGCCGATGCCCAGCTGCCCCGCTACATCTACTGGGAAGGAGAGCTGCTGCCAGTGCCGCTGAGCCCCACGGCGGCTCTGGGCTCACGGCTGCTCAGTGTGGGTGGTAAGCTGCGGGCTCTGCAGGGCCTGTTGGGGTTTGTCCCTCCGCCGCCGGGGCAGGAGGAGACGGTGCGGCAGTTTTTCCGGCGACAACTGGGATCCGAAGTGGTGGAGCGCCTGGTGGAGCCCTTCACCTCAGGGGTCTATGCCGGGGATCCGGATCAACTCAGCGCGGTGGCAGCTTTCCCTCGGGTAGCTGGCCTAGAGGAGCGCTACGGCAGTCTCTTTGCCGGCGCCCTGCAGGCTCTGCGCCAAAGACCCCAGCCTTTTCCCGCAGCCATCCAACCCCCGCCCAAACGCGGCCAACTGGGCAATCTGAGGCAGGGGCTGCAGCAGTTGCCAGAGGCCCTAGCCCAAAAGCTGGGCGACAGCCTGCGGCTGGGTTGGCAAGCGGTGCAGCTGAAGCGGGAGGGAGAGCTCTATGGGGTGGGCTTTGCAACCCCAGAGGGATCCCGCTGGGTGGCTGCTCGCCAGGTGGTGCTGGCTCTCCCCGCCTATGAGGCTGCCTTGCTGCTGCAGGAACTCAACCCCGAGGCCAGCCAGCTCTTGGCTGGGATCCCCTATCCGCCGGTGGCAGTGGTGGCTCTGGCCTATCCCCAAGCGGTTCTGCCGCAGCCGCTGCGGGGCTTTGGCCACCTCATCCCTCGCTCCCAGGGTCTACGCACCCTAGGCACTATCTGGGCCTCCTGTCTTTTCCCAGAGCGGGCTCCCCAGGGCTACCACAGCTTCCTCAGCTTCCTGGGCGGTGCTACCGATGCTGCCTTGGCCCGCCGGCAAGGGATCCCACCCATCACTGCTCTGTCCCCTGAGGAGCGAGCGCAAATTGTCCACGCCGAGCTCAGTCAGGTGCTGCTTACCCGCCGCGCCGAGCCCATCTACTTGGGCGAACGCCTGTGGCCCCGCGCCATTCCCCAGTACACCCTCGGTCACCGGCAGCGGATGGCCCAGTTGCAGGTCCACCTGGCCTCCCAGACGCCGGGGATCTGGGTGTGCGCCAACTACCTAGACGGTGTGGCCCTGGGCGACTGCGTGCGGCGGGCTGAGGCGCTGGCGCAGCAGCTTTTGTCCCAGGTCTAGTCCGATGGGTCGCCCCTACACCGTCCTGCTTTTGGTTCCCACCGGTATCGGTGCCCGGGTGGGCGGCTTTGCCGGCGATGCCCTGCCCGTGGCCCGCGCCTTGGCCGCAGCCGCGGATTGCGTCATCACCCACCCCAATGTCCTCAACGGCGCCACCCTCTTCTGGCCCCTGGGGAATGTGCTCTACGTGGAAGGATACGGCCTGGATCGCTTCTGTGCCGGGGAGTGGTTCCTCAGGCCAGTGCGGCAAAACCGCATCGGGGTGGTGCTGGA